>CBFDVE010000088.1:0-8073 GCA_965613205.1 uncultured Rhodospirillaceae bacterium | reverse complement strand
GAGCGCCTCGTCGGGTGATGACTGCAACAGTGCGGTGCCGCGATCGAACGCCGTCCGACCCGCGCGAATGCGATCGGCCAACTGCTCCGGCGACGGCGCGGACTGCGCCCAAGTGAGCGATCCGCACGCCAGGAATAGTAGAACCGGCTTGGCTACCCAGTGTAAGCGCTTCATCCGTCAGGCCGCCACATCCAGTAGGAACATGTCTTCATATTTTCCCAACGTGCGTCAACGTAGATCGCCGGTGGCCTACAGCTTCTGTCGTTCCAACTCATCGATACAGCGTCGAGCGCGCCCGGCCAGATCGTTGCTCGATGCATGTTTCGCGCCCGCGTATTGCGCGCTCTCGCATTCCGCCAAGAGCGCGTCCACATCCTCGATCACATGCTCGGATATCCGCCGGCCGCGTAGTTGGGCCACGGCGTCGCCACGTGTGACCCCACCGGCCGGTAGATTACAGCGATCGGCGATGTACTGCGTCACCGCACTCGCTATACCACCGGACGCAGCGCCGGTAGCACCCGCGTCGCGCCTCGCCGTCCGATCGCGCTCGGCGATCGCGGCGATGGCGTTTTTCCTAGCGCCACGCCGCCGAGCCAAGCCTGTATCGGATCGCAGACGATCGTATTGACGACGAAACAACAGACACATCAGATAGGCCATGGGACCACCGGCGGTCATACCCATCGCCGCCCATCCCAGTGACACGTCTTCCGTCGCGAGCAGACCGTCGATGTCGTCGTAGTTGGCCATCAGTCCCTCGTTCATAAGTGTCAGCGACGTCGCCGACTCAAACGCGCCGGCTGTTTCGGACATCCGAGAAACAGCCATGCGCGTGGACTGTGTGATCGTGATGGGGATTGGGTCGCTCGTGATCGTGACATATTGTTCGCTTCTTGGATCGAAGTAGGCGAATGCGATCGGCGGAATCTCGGTGATGTCGTCGCGCTTGGCGCGAATGGACTGACCGAACGTCTTGACGTTATTCTCGACCACGCCTGCCAGCATCTCGTCGGGCACTCTGAAATCCGCCGTCAGTAGATCCTGTACCACCAGCGGCGGCGCCTGTAATGCATCGAGCCGTCCGTCGCCGCGAATGGACATGGTAATCGTGATCGGATCGCCGACGCTCGCCGTGGTCGGGGTTCAACCGTTCGGTGGCGAAGGCCTGTCGGGCACCGGACCGAAGGCCGGTGGGCCTCACTATCTGAGCCGGTTTATTGCCGGGGATACAATAATTCATGTGCCGGGCGATCCGTCTTGCCGACCGTGCGATCAACAGGCTTTGGCACGCGCCATTGAAAAAGTCAGCGAATCGACCCAAACAGAAACATCGTCGCGGATTTTACCGGGGCCGACCGGCGAAACCAATATCCTGACCCTGCACGGTCGCGGTGTGATCCTGTGCCTGAACTGCGCGGAACTGGCCGGCCTGGCCCTGGCCGCCGGTAACGGGGTGGTGCTGTGCGGTGACGAAGCAGGCATTTTGGACCGTAACGCCCGTTTGCAAAGGGTCGCCGGGCGGCCCGACCCGGCCTGGTTGACGGACTTGGCGGGAATTGCCGCCGTGGCGGCGACCGGCGGGGTGGATTATCTGCGCACCATCCGGGTGGCGCTGGCGGCCCGGCCGGGAGCCATCGTGCCGCTGATCAGCGGACCGGCAGACGCCGCCATGCTTGTTGTCGAACGGACGCTCAGCATCAATACCACGGCTTCAGGTGGTAACGCCGCCTTGCTGGCCAGTGCCGGAGAGGATTTATAGCGATGGATTACATCCGCGATCACTGGCGGGGGACCCAGACCCTGTTGCGGTCGTTCTGGATCAATCTATTCGCCTTGCGCATCGTCATCCTGTTTTTCGAGCGCTTTAGTCATCCGCCCCTGTTGCAAAAATCGACGATGGCTATCGTTCTGACGGTGATCTATTTCGTGCTTTTTCAAATGGTCGTGTTCGGCTGGCAGGCCAGGGGGCTGATCAGGGCGTGCGACCGCTATCGCAGCGCCATCGGCTCCAGCATCACGGTGCTGGCGGCGCAACTGGGGCTGGTCATCAGCCTGATCATTACCGGCGTCTATGAATTCGGGGCCTTCCAATCCCTGTTTGCCGATCCCCGCCGCATGGAAATCAACAAAAGGACGAAAATACCCTCGTCCATCGCCGACTACACCCTGGTGCTTGGCGACGACGGCAAGCGCATATACCTGAGCGGAGGATTCCGGATCGGCATCACCAGCACCTTGACCGCCCTGCTGGATCAACATCCGGGCGTTACCGGAATTGTCCTTTCGAGTGACGGCGGGCGGGTCGCCGAAGGCCGCGGCCTGGCCCGCCTGTTTGGCAGCAGAAAACTGGATACCTACGTTTTCGAGACCTGCAAATCCGCCTGTACCACGGCTTTTATCGGCGGCGCGAGCCGATATCTGGGGGTCAACGGCAAGCTGGGATTTCACCAATTCAGCATGGCAGGTTCTGTCTATCAGCCGTATCTGGACCCGCAAGAAGAGCAACGGGCGGAACTGGAATTTTATGCCGCACAGAAAATTGACAGGGGGTTCTTAGACAAGGTATTTCAGGCCTCGCCCCGTGACATCTGGTTTCCGGGCGAGCGGGAATTGCTCGCCGCCGGTGTCGTTCACCACATAGGTATTGTCGATGAAAACTTATAAAATCGCCGCCATTCCCGGAGACGGCATCGGCGCCGAAGTGATCGCCGCCGGTGTGCAGGTGTTGACCGCCCTGGCCGAGCGGCTGGGCACATTTTCCATAGCGGTTGAAACGTTTCCCTGGGGGGCGGATTATTACCTGGCCCACGGCGAGATGATGCCGGAGGATGGCCTGCAAACCCTGGCTCAGTTTGATGCCATTTATTTCGGCTCGGCCGGTGATCCACGCATCGCCGACCATATTACCCTGTGGCAGTTGCGCCTGAACATTTGCCAGGGCTTCGATCAATACGCCAACGTGCGCCCGAGCCGGGTGTTGCCGGGCATTACCTCGCCGCTTCGGGGCATCGGTGCCGGAGATTTCGACTGGGTTATCGTGCGCGAAAATACGGAAGGCGAATATTCCGGCATCGGTGGCCGCGCCCATCGGGGCCATATGGGCGAAGTGGCCATGGATACCGCCGTTTTCACCCGCACCGGGGCCGAACGCATTCACCGCTTCGCCTTCGAGCTGGCCGGCACCCGGCCGCGCAAATTGCTGACCATGGTGACCAAATCCAACGCCCAGCGCCACGGCATGGTGATGTGGGATGAAATATTCGATAGCGTCAAAAACGACTACCCGGATGTGACCACGGACAAGATGCTGGTCGATGCCATGACCACGCGGATGGTCGGCGATCCCGCCTCTCTCGATACCATTGTCGCGACCAATCTACATGCCGATATCCTGTCCGACCTGGCCGCCGCCCTGTCGGGCAGTATGGGCCTGGCGGCGACCGCCAACCTGCAACCGGAAGGCACGTACCCGTCGATGTTCGAACCGATCCACGGCTCGGCCTTCGATATCATGGGCCAGGGCATCGCCAATCCGATCGGCGCATTGTGGTCGGCGGTACTGATGCTGGATCACCTGGGTGAGAAAAAAGCCGCCGCCCATTTGATGGCGGCCATCGAGCGGGTCACCGGCGATGGCCAGTTCCTGCCCCGCGATCTGGGCGGCACGGCGACCACGGCGGAAGTCACAGTTGCGATAATTGCCGCCATTGTTCTTGAATCGCCGGACAAACAATTGTAAGGCGGTAGTATCATTCAAGGAGATATCCCATGACCGTTCACACCGGCCGCGAATTCCTCGCTATCCCCGGCCCCACCAACGTACCCGACGAAGTTCTCTCGGCCATGCACCGGCCGGCAATAGACATCTATATGCCTGAACTGGAAGCAATCACCAAGAGCTGCATGGACGACCTGCGCGGCATCTTCAAAACGGCGGGCCGAACCTATATCTATGCCGCCAACGGCCATGGCGCGTGGGAAGCGGCATTGACCAATGTGCTGTCCAGGGGCGATCACATTCTGGTTCTGGAAAGCGGTTATTTTGCCATGGGATGGGGGGAAATGGCCGCAGTGATGGCAATTGAGGCAGAAATTCTGCCCGGAGACTGGCGCCGCGCGGTCGATCCGGCGGCCCTGGAACAACGACTGAAAGAAGACACCGACGGTATCATCAAAGCGGTGCTGGTGGTTCAGATCGATACGGCGGCGGGCGTGGTCAATGATATCGCGGCACTGCGCCAGGCCATGGATAATGCCGGTCACGGTGCCTTGCTGATGGTCGACGCCATTGCCTCCCTCGGCACCATGCCGTTCGAGATGGATGCCTGGGGCATCGATGTAACGGTTACGGGATCGCAAAAAGGCCTGATGATGACGCCGGGATTAAGTTTCGTCGCCGCCCAGGGCAAGGCGCTGGCGGCCCATAAAGAGGCCGATTTGCGCACCCATTATTGGGACTGGACGGCGCGGGAAGGCGAGGAGCACTACAACAAATACTGCGGCACCGCGCCCGAACACATGCTGTTCGGCTTGCGCAAGGCCTTCGACATGCTTCTGGCCGAAGGGCTGGAAGTGACTTTCCTGCGCCACCGCCTGTTGGCGGATGCCGTGCGCCGGGCGGTTTCGGTGTGGGCCGAAGGCGGGGCGCTGGATTTCAATATCACGGCGGTTGATCAACGCTCGAATTCGGTGACCACGATCCTGATGGGCGAAGGCCACGACCCGGCCACGCTGCTGAAATTTTGCCATGAAAAATGCGGCGTGGTGCTGGGTATCGGCATCGGTGCCCTGGGCGGCAAGTCCTTCCGCATCGCCCACATGGGGTATGTCAACGCGCCGATGATTTTGGGCACGCTGGGGGTCATTGAAACGGCCTTGCAGGCACTCGAAATTCCCCACGGCAAGGGTGGCGTACAAGCCGCCATCGATAGCCTGGCTCAGTCCATAACAAACTGAAAAATCAGCCGTCGTGCGGCGACAAGACGTGAATAATCCGGTCCGCCATCAGGTCTTTGATCTGGGCGGCGAAGGCGATCATGTGGGGTGTCGCCCCGTGCGCCTTTAAATGGGCCAGGCTTTGCCATTTTTCGACGACCACGAAGGTGTCTGGTCCAAACGCGGTTTGCAGCGCTCCGACGCCTTCGGTATCGATGGCCGCCCCGTATTCGATGCAGCCGTCTTCGGCCAGGACGTTGGCCACATTGTCTTCGAAGGCCGCCAGCATTTCGCCGCGAAATCCTGGCTTGGCGGTCAGCACCGCGATGACATGAACGAGTGACATAGCCTACTCCTTTCAATTGAAGGCATTTGATAACATAGAAAGATTCATGCCAGATATTTATATCCATTGCATTGATCCGACCATGCGCTGGAAAAAACGACCGGAAAACGCCAATTGGGGCGACTTCGGCCCGGACGACGAGCTGGGCCTGTTCAAGCTGGGGATCAATCTGGGTGAGCTGTGGTATTTGCGGGACCTGGCCGATTGGCTGCGGGATAACAATCGCAGCCGTTTCCTGTTGACCGCACCGCCGTTGCGGCTGACCGGTGCCGTCGGCTCGCCGGTCACTTCCATCGCGACGGTGTAGGCCATGATATTCCGGCATTTTGACCTGGAAAATATCGAAACCAACGGCGTCACCCTGCGTGCCGCCGTGCACGGTGACGGCCCGCTGGTGATCCTGGTGCATGGCTGGCCGGAGCTGTGGTACACTTGGCGACACCAGATCGGCCCCCTTGCCGAGGCCGGGTACCGGGTCGTCGCGCCGGACATGCGCGGCTACGGCGGCAGCGACAAGCCCCATGAAGTCGAAGCCTACGACATGGCCAGCCTGATGGCCGATGTGGTTGGTATCATCGATGCTTTTGGTGAACAGACGGCGATCCTGATTGGTCATGACTGGGGTGCCCCGATTTGCTGGAACACGGCCACCTTACATGCCGAACGGGTTTCGGCGGTGGCCGGTTTAAGCGTTCCCCACGGCAAGCGGGGTCCGGGCCCGGTGATCGATCTGTGGCGGCAGATTTATCACGACAAGTTTTTCTATCAGATTTATTTCCAGCCCGAAGGCGTCGCCGGGGCCAAAGACATGGTGCGCAATTTCGTGCCCGGTCATGACAGCTATAAAAACGCCGCCGCTCATTGCAGCGATTTGCGCGTTAATCTTGTTCTGGACGGCATCGGCCACTGGGTGCAGCAGGAAGCCCCGGACCGGGTCAACCAGGCCTTGCTGGAATTTCTGGCCTCGCTTTAAAGGTCTTCTTTAGCGCGGGCGATGGTCTGGGCCAGGCCCTCGCCGGGGGCTTCTTTGGGTTTATGTACTTCAAGATAGTGTTCGAACAAGGCGACGAAATTTTCCACCGTGTGGTTGGGATCTTTCGGCATTTGTTCGGAGCGGAAAAAACAATAGGCGGAAAAATTCGCCGCCGCGTGGCGCAGGCCCGCAGCGATTTCCTCGACCGCATGATCTTCGACCAGACTTAAATTGGCCAGATTAATAATCTCGTTGGCCAGCGTCATGGAATGGGATTGCGGCTTGTCTTCAGTTGGCATGGCACGGCCTCGGACGGTTTCGGTTAAACGAACAATATCAGGCTGATCAACCTTGCGCGACAGGCAATTCACCAGGCCCACGCATTGACCAATTTGTCTAATTATAATAGATGTTTATATTCGATTTGCAGCGAATCTAGTGAGGGGCTGTTATGTTCATACGCTCTGGTTTCTGGCGACGGCGACTTGTTTTGACGCTGGCCCTGATGCTCGTTCCTGGCTTGATTTATGCCACCACGGGCGAGGCCGCCTCGCTGTCGGGCACGGTTACCGTCGAAGGCAAACGCAGCCTCAAGAATATTGTTATTTACCTGGAACCGGCGGAGGGGCAATCCTTGGCCAAGGACCTGAGCCCCATCACCATTTCCCAGAAGGATAGTGGCTTCCACCCGGCGTTCAGCGTCACCGTCGCCGGGACAGTTGTGCGCTTCGCCAATGACGAGAAGAAAAACATCGACCACAATGTTTATTCCCTGAGCAAGGCCAAGAAATTCGATATCGGCCTGATCGGCAAGAACATGGTCCGGGAAGTGCTGTTCGACCGTCCCGGCACGATCAAATTCTACTGTTCCATCCACAAGACCATGGAAGGCGTGTTGAGTGTGTTGCCGAGCCCCTATTTCGCCCTCATCGCCAAACCGGGACCCTTTGTCATCGATCAGGTGCCGCCGGGCAAGTGGATCGTCAAGGCCGTGGTGACCCATCGGCGTTACGGCGCCGCTCCCGTTTCGGCGACCCTGTCGGAAGGAACGTCGGGCAATCTCGCCGTGGTTGTCAGCAAACGGAAAAGGAAGAAGAAAAAGGCTGGCCTATCGGTAGAAGTAGCGGCCCGACCCCTGGAAATTATCATGCCGGTGGATATGGACGCCATCGTATCCCTTGATATTTCTCTCGCACCCGAGATTTCGCAGTGAAAAAACTCGTTGTTTTCGCGGTCTTGTTGCTGGCCGCCTGCGCGGGGCCGCCCCGGGTCACGCCGAGCGCGGGTAAAGGTGCCATTGTCGGCATCGTCACCGCCCGGCCCCATGCGGAATTGATCGAAAAGTTCAACAATCAGGACAATGATGTTGCAGACGGTTATGGCAGCACGGCAGAAGGCGAGATGGTTTTTTCCAAGTCCATGGTGAACTATCCGCAGATCGATGACATCTACGTCGGCCTGACCGGTAATCGACCCGTCGCCCCGGCAACTCACGACCTGGTTGCTACCGAGGGTGGATTGTCGCCTCAGGGGATTGCCCTGGCGCTTGGCGATACGGTGCATATCAAAAATGCAACGAGCCAAAGCCTGACCTTTTTCGTGACCAACGAAGAGACCGATGAATTCGATGAAATTGACCCCATCGCGCCGGGCCAGTCGGGCGATTTGACGATCACCATGGAAGGCACCCTGGATCTGGGTGTGGACGAACGTGACGACTTGAAAGCGGCGCTGTTGTCGAAGGTGGGGATGGCGACAAAACGCCTGAAAAGCGGGGCGGGATACGCGTTTAACAATCTTGAACCGGGGACCTACC
>CBFDVE010000087.1:0-8128 GCA_965613205.1 uncultured Rhodospirillaceae bacterium | reverse complement strand
TATAAAGCAGGGTCGATTTCCCCGACCCCGACGGCCCAACCAGGGCGACGATTTCACCGGCGGCGGAATAGCCCAAAGGCAGCGGTTCATCGAGGCGCGCCATGACCGAGCGGAAGGTCGCGGCAACGCCGTCCCGTTTGGCCTTGCCGAGAACTTTCTTGACCAGGTCGGGCCGCTGCCGGGCCTTGCCCGCCAGGCTCTTGCGGGCAAATTCCACGGCCATGCGTTCGGTGCCCGCCGAAATCAGCGAGGCCCGGGTGCGGACCAGTAAATGACCGGCCTTGACCCGTGGTTCGGGAACCTGGGTCAGCGACAGCTTGCCGGTCCGGGTGTTCTGAATGATCTGCTTCATGGGACTTATGTGTACTCTGGCTTTGCTGCACAATAAAGCAGTCTTGTTTCTATCAATTTTGACCATTTATCAATGGATTATATTTATTGTAAGATTACAGTGCGACGCGGTTTGCTGATGGCCGTTCGAGAATAAGGGAATTTTGTGCGTGGTGAACATAAAATGGCTGGACGTTTTCGAAACCGGTATACCGTTTATCGATGATGATCACAAACATCTGGTGCGGATTATCGGCGACATAGAACAGGCCCATACGGCAGGTGACATCGGCGGCTGCCGGTCCGCCGTCGGCCTGTTTCTCGACGAAGCCAAGGCGCATTTTCACCGGGAAGAAAAATACCTGCAGGTCATCGGCTATTGCGGCCTGAACGGCCATGCCCGCCAACATCGTTCCCTGATTGACATGGTGGTCAGGCTGTTGGAAGATCTGCAGCCCGACCCGAAAACAGGTAAGGAACCCGATCTGGACGAAAAATTGATCGAAGACGCGCTCTATGTGTTGCTGGAAGACGTGATCAGGGCAGACGCTGAATTCAAAACGATTGATTTGTAGTCGTGTGTGGTTTGGCCGCCATATTCGCTTACGGCGACAAGGCCCCCGGCATCAGCGGCGACATGTTGTCATCAATCAACGATGCCATGGCCCGGCGTGGGCCCGATGGCCAGGGCCAGTGGCTCGCCGATGATCGCCAGATTGGCCTGGCCCACCGCCGCCTGGCGATCATTGATCTGTCGGACAAGGCCGCCCAGCCGATGTTGCAGGATCACCCCGGCGGTCGGCTGGCGATCACCTTCAACGGAGAAATTTACAATTTTCTGGACCTGAAAGAACGCTTGCAGAGTGAAAATTATGCTTTCGTAACAAATTCCGATACGGAAGTGCTACTACATCTGTACAGACGTTACGGCCCCGATATGGTCCACCATTTGCGAGGCATGTACGCTTTCGCCATTTGGGATGAAAATCGCCAGGGCCTGTTTTTGGCGCGCGATCCATTTGGCATCAAACCCCTGTATTACAGGGATGACGGCAAGTCTATTGCGGTCGCTTCCCAGGTTAAGGCGCTGCTGGCCGGGCTCCGGGCCGGGCAAATGCCGCGACCGCAGTTCAATGCTGCCGGTCATGTGGGGTTTTTTCTGTTTGGCCATGTGCCCGATCCCCACACCCTGTACAAGGGAATTTCCGCCCTGCCGGCGGGCACCACATTATGGATCGATAAAAAAGGACCGCACCCGGAACAACAATTCTTTTCGGTATCGGAACAACTTCAGGACGGGGCTTCCGCGCCGTCGCCGGAAGACCTGTCTGATCTGCTGCGCGACAGTCTGCGCCACCATTTTGTCGCCGATGTTGCGGTCGGGGTTTTCCTGTCGTCGGGCCTGGATTCGGCGTCGCTGACCGCTCTCGCCTCGGAAATCAAAGGGGCCAACCTTGATACCCTGACATTGGGCTTCGATGAATTTGCCGGCGGCCCCCATGACGAAGTGCCGTTGGCCGAAGATATAGCCCATCACTATGGCACCCGCCACCACACGGTGCGGGTCGCCGGTCGCGACTTCAATCGGCACCTGGATGATCTGCTGATCACCATGGACCAGCCCAGCATCGACGGGGTCAACACCTATTTCGTCGCCAAAGCGGCCAAACAGGTGGGCCTGAAAGTGGCCCTGTCCGGTTTGGGGGGCGATGAATTGTTTTGCGGTTATGACGTTTTTCGCCAGGTCCCGCGACTGGTTGGGGCGTTCGGTCGAATTCCCGGCGGGGCCGCCCTGGGCCGACACTTGCGATCCCTGCTGAGCCCTCTCGGGGCCCTTGGGATGCCGCCAAAAGCCGCCGGTTTGCTGGAATACGGTTGCCGTTATGGCGATGCCTATCTGTTGCGCCGGGCCCTGATGATGCCGTGGGAACTGGAAAAACAACTGGCCGGGGTGATGGCCCCGGAAATGATTCGTCAGGGCCTGGAAGACCTGAACATCAGCGAGGCCCTGGACCAATGCCAGCGCCATATCAGCGCGCCCAAGCGCAAACTGGCGGCCCTGGAAATGAGCTGGTACATGCGCAGCCAGCTATTGCGCGATGCGGATTGGGCCGGCATGGCCCACGGGGTCGAAATTCGGGTGCCGCTGGTCGATCCGGTGCTGTTTGCGGGCCTAAGCGCCAATTTGGGCACGGACATCGGCGCGACCAAACAGCACATGGCCGCCGCCGCCCGCCGGCCCTTGCCGAGCGCCGTACTGGAGCGCCCGAAATCGGGCTTCTTCGTGCCGGTGCGGGACTGGCTGCAAGGCGGTTCCGGCGGTCGCGGCCTGCGCGGCTGGGCCAGGCGGGTCTATCAGGCGCAGATCGCCTGAAACTATATAATTTTTTTGAAGTAATCGATGGTCCGCCGCAGGCCGTCTTCCAAGGCGACCGTGGGTCGCCAATCGAGTTTTTCCCTGGCCAGGGAAATATCCGGGCAACGCTGCAAGGGGTCGTCTTCGGGCAGCGGTTTTTCGATCAGCACGGAAGCGGACCCGGTCATGTCAATTATTTTTTCGGCCAGTTGACGGATAGAATATTCGTCCGGGTTGCCCAGATTGATCGGCCCGGTAACATCGTCGGGGGCCGCCATCAGGCGGATGAAGCCTTCAATCAGATCATCGACATAACAAAACGAGCGTGTTTGCGAGCCATCTCCGTATAAGGTGATGGCGTCACCTTTCAGGGCCTGAACGATAAAGTTTGAAATCACCCGGCCATCATCGGGCAGCATCCGGGTGCCGTAGGTGTTGAAAATGCGGGCCACCCTTATCCGCGTCTTGTGCTGGCGCAGATAGTCGAAAAACAGGGTTTCGGCACAGCGTTTGCCTTCGTCATAACAGGCCCGGGGGCCGGTCGTCGAGACGCTGCCGCGGTAGTCTTCGGTTTGCGGGTGGACTTCCGGGTCGCCATAGATTTCGCTGGTCGAGGCCTGAAAAATCTTGGCTTTCGTGCGCTTGGCCAGGCCGAGCAGATTAATCGCCCCATGGACACTGGTCTTGGTCGTTTGCACCGGGTCGTTCTGGTAATGCACCGGGGAAGCCGGGCAGGCCAGGTTGTAGATTTCATCGACTTCCACATACAACGGAAAGGTCACATCGTGACGCTGCATTTCGAACCGCGGGTTGGCCAGCATGTCAATGATATTGTCCCGCGTGCCGGTGTAGAAGTTATCGACACATAAAACATCATGGCCTTCAGCCAGCAGCCGTTCGCACAAATGGGAGCCCAGGAACCCGGCGCCGCCGGTGACCAGCACCTTTTTTCGAGACATCATGTTTATTTTGCTCCGCTAGAGCCGATCACGTTTAAACGTGTGAATCGGCTCGCTCTTTAAGTTCCGATCAGTTTTTCACCTTTAGTTTGAAACACGACGTGTTCAAACTAAAGGTGAACTGATCTAGGAAAATCAGGCACATTCATTATCAAATGAAGGTTCAGGTAGATAGGAAATTCTTTTCGACGCCGTCGAGCACCAGACAGGTCAGCACCCCGGTGCGCCAGGCTCCGGTATCTATGCCGATGCGGTTTTTCCTGATCTGCGGTTCGGGTTCGATGCTATGGCCGTGAATGACAAATTTGCCGAAATCCTTGTTCGATTTCAAAAACAGGCCGCGAATCCAGATGATGTCCTGTTCCGACTGGTTTTCAAGGGCCACGCCCGGTCGCACCCCGGCGTGAACAAACAAGTAATCGCCACTGCTATGGCTGATCTTCAGGGACCTGAGGAAATCCTCGTGGGCCGGAGGAAGGTTGGCCAACAAATCACGGTGGATCAGTTCCGGGTCGGAAACTTCATCACCACAATAGGCACAAAGGGTCTGCCGGCCGCCATTGTTAAGCCACACACTGGCATCGTTATCGCCGTCGATAAACTGCAACATCATGCTTTCGTGATTGCCCATCAGGTAATGGGCCTGGAACCCCTTGGGTGGCGGCGCGATCAGGGTTTCGATCAGGCGTTTTGAATCCGCCCCCCGGTCGATGTAATCGCCCAGATAAACCAGGTGATGATCGCGGTCGGCTGCGCCGTTGGCATGGGCGACGATCTTTTCCAACAGGCGGGCGTGCAGATCAAAACAGCCGTGAATATCGCCAATAGCGTATATGCGCTGCCCCGGTTCCGTGCGGGGCGGCGTCCGGTTATTGCGCCAGCGGTCGAAAAGAGAGATGCTCATGTTTTCCGGATCACTATAGCCGTCAGCTTGATAAGTGACTATTAACGCTTTTTGTTTAGCTTCCACAGGTTAGGCAATTGTTTTTACCAGAGGACAAGGCATGGCCACGAGCGGCTCTTTGATATCGGTTCCCGGCGGCGAGATTTCCATCGAGGAAACCATGCTGCTGGACCGGTTGCGGCTGCTGAAAGCCAGCGACAAGGGGTATTATGTCGTTCACATGCACCTGTCCAGCTTGCGACCGGGTAATCGCAAGCCGCATTTTATTAAAATTGCGATGCGCAATTTTGATGACCTGTTGGCCAACTTCAACGTCACCCTCTACTGTTTGACCACCGACGATATTGTCCTGTTGTGCAAGGACGTACCGGTGGAAGAAATAGACCCGGTCATTCAGAAAACCCGCCAGTTGTTCAGCGAAGACCCTCTAACCGATGGCGAAGACGGTTCGATCGACGACAAATTCACCTCCTGGTACGATTTTTCCAATCAAGAAGACCTGAAAACGTTCATTGAAATCGCCAATGAATTGACCGTCCAGGCCTTGCTGCAAAAGAAAAAACCCGAGGACAGCAAGCCTATGAATAGCCTGGCCGGGGCTCGCCTGGGGCCGACCAGCACGGCGGAAATCCAGCGCAGTCTGCAACGGGTCAACATGGAAGATCTGATCGACGAACAGACCTGTATTATCGTTTATCCCGATGAAAAAGGCCTGGTCATGTTTCGTGAAAAATTTGTTTCCATGCGGGCCCTGCAAAAGCGGGTCGCCCCGGATGTCAATTTGTTCGGCAGCCCCTGGTTGTTCCTGTTTCTGACCGAAACCGTCGATCGGCGATTGCTGGCAATTCTGTCGCAGGGCAATTTCGCCTCGTTGAAAAACCATATCAGCCTGAACCTGAACATCAGTTCCGTGCTTGGCCGTGAATTTCAGCACTTTCATCAAAGCGTCGGCAATAACACAGACAAAGTTGTGATCGAATTTCAGCTCATCGATGTGTTCTCCGACATGAACTCTTACGGCAATGCGCGCGACATGTTGCAGGATTTGGGCTATCGGGTTCTGATTGATGGATTAAGCCCCTTGTCCCTGCAATTTTTCGACCCCTCACAACTGATGGCCGATCTGATCAAAATAAGCTGGGGCCAGGAATTTGAAAGCGACGACGCCGAAGAGCGTGTCGAAGACATGCGCCAGGTCATTCAGGGCATGGGCAAAGACAGGGTCATCCTCGGCCGCACGGATTCCGAAAACGCGGTTAAATGGGCACTGTCCCTCGGTATTACCCGGTTTCAGGGCTTTTATATCGATAATCTGGTCGACGTCATGCAGCTCAAGGGTATTCTCTGATGGCCGATGAGAAATCCAGGCGTCTGCCCAGCCAGGAAAAAATGCTGCTCGATTATCTGCGTCGCCTGGAAGACCATAAAAGCGATCGCCAGGCCGTTCACCTGCTGCTGTCCAATCTTAAATCCTACAACCGGCGCGAACATCATATCCGGGCCGCGGCAAACAGTTTTGAGCAATTGATCAAGGAGATGCAGGGCCAGCTTTTCCTGCTTGAAAATTCCGACCTGTTTTTCTTTTTCAAAACCGATGTCCGGGGCCAGGTCGAAACGATCATCCAGAAAATACGCTTCCTGTTCGGCGACGACCCGTTGCTGGAAAGCGAAGATGACGGCGACGAAAGCAACTTTACGGTATGGTACGACGCCGACGAACAATACGAGGATATCCTCAAACTTATACAGGGCCTGGTCAACGTCAAGGCCCAGAAAAGAAGCCACGCCAGGGCCCGCATGGATACCCGCGCCGCCCTGAAAGCCCGCCAGCGGGAAGGTGAGCCGCTGACGCCGGAGGTTCTGGCAAAAGTCGAAACGGCCCTGGAACGGGCCGATCTCTCCAATCTGGTGCGGCGTCAGTATATCTGCCGGATCGATAGCCAGATGATCCCGGAACAATCATTCAGCGAGATGTTCATTTCCATCGCCGACCTGCGGGAAACCATGATTCCCGGCGTCAATCTGGTGTCGAACCGCTGGTTGTTTCAGCATCTGACGGAATCTCTCGATCTGCGCATGTTGTCTTTGCTGTCAAAAACGGATTCCTACACAATTTCAGGGGACATCAGTTTCAACGCCAACGTGGCGACCTTGCTATCGCCGGAATTTCAGGATTTCGATGACAACATTTCGGCCGCCAAACGGGGCTCGATGATCGTCGAGCTGCAAATGATCGATATTTTTTCCGACCTGGGATCTTATCTGTTTGCCCGTGAATACATGCAGGACAAGGGCTATCGCGTCTGTATCGACGGCCTGACCCACAAGACCCTGCCGCTGATCGAACGGGAACGGCTGGGCGCCGATCTGATCAAGCTTGTGTGGCACCCGGAAATGATCGATGGCGGCGAAGACATTCAGGAAAACGTGCGCGCCATGGTCAAACGGACCAATCCGGCGCGGGTGATTTTGAGCCGGGTCGATAACCGGGAAGCCATCGACTTCGGCCATTCCATCGGCATCGGCCTGTTTCAGGGCCATTACGTGGAAAACCTGATTGCCGAAGACAACCGCCGCCGCGAGTTGCTCAAGCTGAAACGCCGCATGGAACGCGCCGCCCAGGAAGCCGACGAACTGGACGCTTTTTAAAGCCCCCCTTGATTTGTACGCCGCAAAGGCGTACAAATCATAATCAAGAAATTTTCAGACCACAGGAGGTTCCCTTGCAAGATGTTCAAGATCGAGTAGATGATCAGGCAGATCGAAGCACCGAGCGAATGAATTTTCGCACCAAGCCTCGTATCAAAGCGGCGATCCAAAAAGCGGCGGCACTTGAGGGAGTGGACAGTTCTGTCTTTACCATGAATGCGGCGTATAAATCCGCCATGGAAACAATTGCGGCTCATGAACGGACCGCCTTACAGCCCACGGATCATGCCGCATTTTTCTCCGCCCTGGATAAGCCTGCGGCGATGAACAATAAATTGCGGGCGGCTTTTGATCGGCATCAGGCAACCAACACGTCAAAGTGACAGTAAAAAATACAATCGAGCCATTTGATTCTTCCAAACATGATCGCACCGCTTTTTCGTGCGGCGTCAAACAGGTCGATAACTACTTCAAACGAACGGCCAATAAACTGGCTGAAGCGAATAATATTCGCCTGTTTGTGATGACCAGCCCAGGCGCTGACCTGATTGGTTTTTACGGCGTCAACGCCCATGCCGTGGAATATTCGGAATTGCCGAAAAGGTATGCCCGTACCCGGCCTGGGCACGGCAGCATACCGGCGGCTTTTATTACCATGATTGGCGTAGACCGGCGCTTCGCCGGGCATGGTTATGGCGGTGATCTGCTTGTCGATGCGCTCACGCGTATCGCCCAGGCCGCCGATCTGATCGGTATATCGGTGGTTCTGCTCGATGTTCTGGATTGCGGTAATCCGGAATTGGTCGCCCGGCGTAAAAATTTATACACCGGCTATGGCTTTATTCCCCTGCCTTCCCAGGAATTACGGCTGTTCCTGTCCTTGACCACAGTACGAGATTGGTTTTAATCCTGATCGCTAACCCCGGCCTC
>CBFDVE010000086.1:0-8148 GCA_965613205.1 uncultured Rhodospirillaceae bacterium | reverse complement strand
ACCTGAATATCGTGTGCGGTCAGGCGGAACTTATCAGCGCCCCCAACTTCTGTAAACCGTCTCCAATGACTATTCTGGCGGCGGCGGCGCCCGGCCCGGAAACTGCCTGATATTTGAAGGCGTTGCCGACCCGCCGGACCCGCTGCCGGGGGTCGGGGAAGATCGGGAATTGCCGGTCCTGAGAATCCTCTCGATTCCATCGAGGGCGGCGCGGGCGATTTTCGGCGCTTCAGTGGCCCATGATTCGCGCAACGTCGCCGCCGGAACGGCGTTATCCTGGATCGCCCGACCCACTTCAAACCCATCGAGCGAACTGACGGTCCAGATGATCGTCACCCGGGCCCGGCCATCGGCCAGAAACCGGGTGTTGACCGCGCCATCCAGCATCACACTGGCCTGACGGATGTCTTCGGTAATCAGCACATCGGCGGCGTTCAGGGCCGATTTCATGGCCCTGGTCAGGACCTGATTGTCGCCGCCGGGCGATCCTGACACGGGCCGGACCAGAATACCCGCACCGATCAACAAAAACGGCAGAGTGGTTTTTTGCTTGCCGATAATCATCGACGACACCGGCTTGGCGGCACCGCTGCCGACGGCCCGGATGATGCGGGGATCGCCGTATTCCCATTTCCAGCGCTCGCCCCGCACGCCTTGCGTATAAGCGCCAATCTGGGTTCCCGCCCGATCGCTCAGGGTCCAGTAGATCAGCATGACAAAGGGCACCTGGGCTTCGGCCCAGTTGGCCTCGGCCCGGCCTTGCAACACGTAGGCGACCGCATCATTGCCACCGACGGCGGCAACCACACCCTGGTCATTCAGCCCCGCCGCGACTGATTGGGACAGCAGTTTGGCCATGGGCAGGGCCGGTCCCTGGACCAGATCGACCCGAACCTGAATGGCCCGCTGTTTGACCGCCTTGATGTTCGGGGTCGGCAGGGTGAATCTGTCGTTACCCGGCGCACAAGAGATCAGCATCAACAACCCGGCAAAAGCGATCCACCGGGCCATGCCCTACCCCACCGCGCACATGGCGACCAGAAACAGCAGCGAGGCCATCATGATGAAAAACATATAAGGCATGGGCGCTACTTTACGATCAGATCGAGGGCGGCGCGAGACAGTCTTTCCGCCGTGGTTTCGGTCACCCGCACGGTTTCGCCCAGGCTCATGGCCAGCCCGGCGTCGCTGTCGAAAATAATCATGTGCAGGAAAAACACCATGTCAGGCGCGGCCACCACCGGGTTGCCGTGATACAGCATGGGCCAGTCCATCCAGTTGGGTGCAAAGGTCGTGCCCAGGCTGTAGCCACAGGCATTGAGGCGATGTTCGGCCATGCCATGGGCATCAAGGACGGTGGCGTGGGCATCGAAAGCCTGCCCGATGGTGTTGCCCGGCACCAGGGCGTCCCGCACCGCGTTCAGGGCTTCCAGCGCGACGCCGTGCAAGGTTCGTTGCGCGTCCGGCGGCGGGCCGATACAAATGGTCCGCATCATGCAGGCATGGTAGTGGCGATAGACCCCGGCCCATTCGAGCGTCAACTGGTCGTCGGCATCGAGATGCCGCCGCCCGGTAAAATAGCGGCACAACAGGGCGTCCGGGCCGGAGCCGATAATGGTTTCATTGGCCGGATCATCGCCACCGCCCCGAAACACGGCACTCTGCATGGCGGCCAGGATATCCCCTTCGAAGGCCCCTGGTTCGGCCAAGTGAATCGCCGCATCTCCCGCATCATCTGCCAGTTCGGCGGCGCGGCGAATATAGGTCAGTTCCGCCGGGCTTTTGATCAGACGTTGACGGGTGACCAGGTCGGAAGCATTTTCAGTGGTGCACAAGCCGTCCAGCGCGGCGGCCAGTTTCTGCCCGTTCCAGGCGGTCAGGCCATAGGAGTCCCATTCGACCCCCAGTTTTTTGCCCCGGCAATTGTGGTCTTCCAGAATTTCAACCAGTTCAATAGCCGGGGCAGCGTCCGGCCCATCGATCCAGATGCGGATATCGTCGATGACCGAGGTATGGCGGGCCTGACGCAAATCGGGGGCGCGGGTCAGCAGGGTCATGGCGCCGTCAGTGCCCAGATACAGGCACTGGAAAAAGACATATCCGAAGGTGTCGTACCCGGTCAGGTAGAACATGGTTTCCTGGCGGAAGATCAACAGCCCGTCCAGCCCCCGTTCGGCCATGGCGGTACAGGCGGCAAGGCGTCGCCCGGACAGTTCATCGGTGGTGAAATGAATGGCCATAAGCTAGTCCCCGGTTATCGTGATCGCCGACAGCAGGCGGCCATAGTCAGGCGTTCCGGCCAGGGTGCCCCGGCGATAGCTGTAAAAATTTTCCGCATCAGCACAGGTATCGTGACCCAGTATTTCGTGTGACGCCAGACCCAAGGCGGCGAGCCGCTGCACAATGTAGCCACCCAGGTCGAACAGGGAATGTCCGGACCGGGTCGAGGGCACGAAGAACTTGTCATTGTCCCCATCTTCGTTCAGGAACTCTTCAACGAATTCCGGCCCCACTTCGTAGGATTTCTGACCGATACAGGGGCCGACGGCGGCAACGATGGAACCGGCCCTGGCCCCTGCCGCGACCATGGCATCGACGCACCGTTCCAGGATTCCCGCCCTGGCCCCGCGCCAGCCCGCATGGGCGGCCCCGATCACAGCGGAACTTTCGTCGGCAAACAGCACCGGGGCGCAATCCGCTGTCAAAATGCCCAGCACCAAACCGGGTCTGGTCGTGACCATGGCATCGGCTTTCGGCGGCTGGTCCTGTGGCCACGGTTCATCGACCGTTACCACATCGCTCGAATGAATCTGATAGGCGGTCATCAGGGGGGCATTTGCAACGCCCAGCCTGGTCAGGGCCAGGGACCGGTTTTCGCTTACCCTGAGCGGATCATCATCGGAGCCGTAACCGCAATTCAACCCCTTGAAAGGGGCCTGGCTAACGCCGCCCCGGCGGCTGAAAAATCCGTGCCGCAGCCACCTCGCCCGGGCCATGTTGGTGGCGCTATACAAGGGGGCTACTCGAAGCCGGGCGGCGGCGGCCCATCGATAGAGGAAATAGCCATGACCTTGAACAGATCGCCCATTTCCTCACCGTCGGTCAGACGCTTCAAGGCCTCGGTAATATCTTCGACCTGTTCGGTGCTGGCCCCGGCACTCAGGGTCTGCGCCCGTTCACGAATGCCGAGCCGTTGCAGGAACGTGCCTTGATTGACCACGCCTAACGCCCGTGCGCCGCTGGCAAATATGCGCTGGCCGAGGGCGCCGAAATCCACATGGGCGGTCAAATCGGCTTCGCCGGGATCGATCAGGGGATGGTGAGACTGATGATCCCTGACCGCCTGCAGGGTATTGCCGGCGCCGCTGGCCCCATGGCCGTAATCGATAATCAGGGCGACCCCGCCCTGGGCGGTGATGCGCCGGGATATTTTTTCGATCAGGTCCAGCCCCGCCGGACACACTTCGACCACGCTGTCGGGCGGCGCGTCGATCAATCCGGGGGGTAATTCCAGCGCATCATAAGGCGGCAGCAAGACGTAACAAAGCCCGTCCCCATCGGGTTTGACATCGACCACGCGAGGACACCAGTAATCACCGGCGCGGAAATACTGCTCGATCGGCAGGGCGTCGAAAAATTCGTTAGCGATCAGCATCATGGGGCCTTCGGGCACGTCATCAAAAGCACCGTGCCAGGCCGCATCATGAGCCAGGTCCAGGCCGTCAAGGGCTTGTTGTTGCTGGGTTTTCAAGGCCGGGCTGGTTTCCACCATGTGCACCCGAACGGCCTCGCCGAAGCCCGGTGCGGCCATGGTGGCGCGTAGCATGTCGGCCATTAAAGTACCCCGACCGGGACCCAGTTCGACCAGATTGATTTCAGTCGGGCTGCCCATGCCCTGCCACACCACGGCGACCCACAGGCCCAGCAGTTCGCCGAACATCTGGCTGATTTCCGGGGCGGTGATGAAGTCGCCGTCCGCACCGAACGGGTCCCGGTTCATGTAGTAGCCGTGTTCTTCGTGACCCAGAGCCAACGCCATATACTGGGCGATGGACAGGGGCGACGTTTCGCCAATTTGCTCGATAATGTGTTTTTCCAGCGGGTTCATTCAGGCTGGCTCCCGCCGCGCCCGGAAAATCAAAAACAAGCCGATCAGAATCATCGGGGCCGACAGCATCTGGCCCATGGTCGCACCCCCGGCGAGGAAACCCAATTGGCTGTCGGGCTGGCGGAACAATTCGACAAAAGTGCGGGCCAGGCCGTATCCGGTCAGAAATACACCGGTTAGTGTGCCGGGCCTGGCCCACATTTTGGGCTTGCGCGATAACACAAACAGCACGGCCAGCAGCAGCAGGCCTTCCAGGGCCGCCTCGTAAAGCTGGCTCGGGTGGCGCGGTTCGGGCCCGCCCCTGGGGAAAACCATGGCCCAGGGGACATCGGTGACCCGACCGACCAGTTCGCCGTTGACAAAATTGGCCAAACGGCCCAGGAACACGCCGATGGGGGCGGCACAGGCGACCACGTCGGCGAATCGCAGGACCGGAATCTTGCGCATTTTAACGAAGATCAGCCCGGCGACGGTGACCCCGATCAGGCCGCCATGGAAGGACATCCCCCCCTTCCACACCTGCAAGGCGGCCAAGGGGTTTTGCGAATAATAATCGAAGTTATAAAACACCACATAGCCGAAGCGACCGCCCAGGACCACGCCCAGGGTCATCCACACGAGGAAATCATCAATCGCTTCCCGGCTGGCCACTTCCGGCGTGGTCAGGACCGCCAGGCGGATCATGTAGCGCCAGCCCAGCACCAGGCCGCCGATGTAGGCGAGCGCGTACCAGCGAATGGCCACGGGGCCGACCTGAAAAATGATCGGGTCGATAACAGGATAGGGTATAGCGAGCAGGCTCATGGGGAAAATTCTTTCCGTTCTAGTTAGCGGTAAGGATCGTCGGCGGCGAGGAAGTCGCGCACGTAAGCGCCGATGCCGTCTTCCAGCGAGGTAAAAGGCTTATCGTACCCAGCCGCGATCAGGCGGGACATGTCGGCCTGGGTAAAATATTGATATTTGTCGCGGATGTCTTCCGGCGTGGGGACATAGTTGATATCTGGCTGCTGCCCCATGGCGGTGTAGACGGCGGTGACCAGATCCTTGAACGACCGGGCCTTGCCGGTGCCGCAGTTGAACAAGCCGCAAACATCGGGATTTTCCAGCAGCCACAACACCACATCGACGCAATCATCGACATAAATGAAATCCCGCAATTGGCCACCGTCTTCATAGTCCGGATTATGGGACTTGAACAAGGTTGCCGGTTTGCCATCTGAGGTATCGCGAAAAACCTTCGAGACAACGCTTTGCATGGCCCCTTTGTGGTATTCATTGGGGCCGTAAACATTGAAGAATTTGAGCCCGGCCCACTGCGGCGGCCTGGGTTCTTCATTGTCCAACATGCGGGCGACCCGGCGATCAAACAGCGATTTGCTCCAGCCATAGGGGTTGAGCGGGCGCAATTGAGCCAGCGCCTGGGGCGACGGATCATCAACAAAGCCGTTGCCGCCATCGCCGTAGGTGGCCGCCGACGAGGCATAGATATAGGCCACATGGTGGGCCGTGCACCAATCCCACAGCAGCAGGGATAATTTGAAGTTGTTGGCGAAAATCAAATCCGCATCGGTTTCCGTGGTCGAGGAAATCGCCCCCATGTGGATGATGCCTTTGATATCGAATTCATTGTCGCCCAGATAACTGAACAGGCCCTCGGGCGGCACCAGATTGGTCAAACCCCGCTTGGCCACATTGCGCCACTTGTCACCATGGCGCAGACGGTCGCAAACGACAATTTTTTCACCCGTGCGGTGTTCCAGGGCCGCGACGATGTTGGAGCCGATAAATCCGGCCCCGCCGGTCACCACATACATGGCTGCAATCCTTAATAAAACGGTTGTCGTTTCCTGCTCCGTTTATAAGGCCGCCGGGCGCGCCGGGCAAGCGAGGGCTGTTGTGCGCACCTGTGCGAACAGTCATAATGGTGCCAGCCAATATTTCCATTCCGTTGCCCGGAGCGATCCTCATGCAGACATCCAACAGATTCCTTGATGACCTGGCCAAGGTGGCGGGCGGGGCGGCATCGTCGTTCAGTGGCCTGAAAGGTGAAATCGAGGCGGCCATGCGCCAGCAAATGCAACGCTTGATGGCTGATTCCCAAATGGTGCCGCGAGATGAATTCGACGCCATCAAGGCGGTTGCCGTAAAAGCCCGGTCCGAACAGGAAAAACTGGAAAAAAGGGTACGCGCCCTGGAGGCCAGGCTGGGTCTGTCAAAACCCCGGAAGAAAGCGAAACCGGCAACCAAATCAAAGGCCAAGGCGGCAGTTTCCAAGGCCAAAAAGCGCCCCGCCAAAAAAACTTAGGCGACTATCCACAGAAAAAACAACCGGGCAGCGCATTCGGCGCTTGCGCGGAGGCCCCCGTATTGATTAGGCTATACCTAGTGGCTAACTGCGATACCTTCCACAAGATATTGCCACATACCCTATATCTGGTGGACATGCGGTTATGGTCACATTTGAGCCATTACATGGGGACCAACGGTCATGACCGTCATCAGCATTTCTGATGCAGAAATTTGCCATCACCCGTTGGATATTGTCGAGCAACTTGTCGATCAAAACGACTGGGTGTTCGAACGGCGCAACGACCAGGAAATGGCCGTTCAGGTGCCGGGCCGGTGGTGCGATTACAGCATGTTTTTCGCCTGGAACGATACCGCCGACGCGGTCCACTTCACCTGTGCCTTCGAAATGCGGGTGCCCGACAGCAAACGCGGTCCGGTGCACGAATTGCTGGCGATCATTAACGAACGCATGTGGTTGGGTCATTTTGGCATCTGGGATGATGAAGGCCTGCCCATGTACCGCCACGCCATTCCCCTGCGCGGCACCCAGGGCCCCAGCCTGGGCCAGATCGAGGACATGGTCGATACGGCGATTATGGAATGCGAACGGTTTTACCCGGCCTTTCAATACGTCATCTGGGGTGGCAAGACACCGGAACAGGCCGTTGAAGCCGCCATGATCGACACCGTCGGCGAAGCCTGACCCGGTTATGGCAAAATTACTGCTCGCCGGGTGCGGCAAAATGGGCAGCGCCATGCTGGCCGGCTGGCTGGAAAACCCCTACCAGAAATCCGATATCGTCGTGATCGAACCGAACGGCGAGATTGCCCAGAATATCGCTTCCCGCTTCGGCGTTGCCACCGTGGCCCGGCCTGACGACCTGAACCCCAATGAAACGGCACCGGATGTCATTGTGTTTGCCGTCAAACCCCAGGTGATGGACGACGTGGTACCGGCATACGGCCAATTTGCCGCTTCTGGATGCGTGTACCTGTCGATCGCCGCAGGCAAGACCATCGGCTATTTCCAATCCATTCTGGGTCAAACGGCGGCCATCGTCCGGGCCATGCCCAACACCCCGGCGGCAGTCGGGCGCGGCATTACCGTGGCCTGTGCCAATGGCCCGGCGACGGAAGCCCAGATCGCGCTCTGCGATACCTTGCTGGGGGCCGTCGGCGAGGTCGCCTGGAGCGATGATGAAGGGCAGCTGGATGCGGTCACGGCCCTGTCGGGCGGTGGACCGGCCTATGTGTTTTTACTGGCCGAATGCCTGGCCCAGGCCGGTATGGACGCCGGATTACCGGCAGACCTGGCGCATCGGTTGGCCCGTGCCACCGTCGCCGGGTCCGGTGAATTGTTGTTCCAGTCGAGCGACCAACCCGCCACCCTGCGCCACAACGTCACCAGCCCCGGCGGCACCACGGCGGAAGCCCTGAAAATCCTGATGGCCGACGATGGCTGGCAACCGCTGATCACCAAAGCCATCGCCGCAGCGACCAAACGGTCGAAGGAATTGGCAGGCGACTAAAGCCATATTTCTGCGTCACTCCGGCGCAGGTGGGAGGCCATTTGTGATCGAATAACCAGTTGAAATTAATATGGATTTCCGCTAACCATCTACTTCCTGTCAGGCTGGCTGCAAAGCCAATATCCGGAAATCGACTGGTTCGCGCACGATTCCGGCCATCTGCTAGCAGTGTGCTGAAAAAGTCCCATAAATAGCGGGTTATCGCAATAATGGAATCAGCAA
>CBFDVE010000085.1:0-8365 GCA_965613205.1 uncultured Rhodospirillaceae bacterium | reverse complement strand
GTCATCGCCCCCCTGTATAGGGAACGGGAATTGTTCGCCGGTGGTGTATTCGCCGCCGCCAATCATGTCGCCAGTTTTTGCCAACAGGTGGATATTCTGACCAGTCTGGGATCGGTCGATTCCTACGAAGACACCATCCGCAGCTCGCTTAAATCCAATGTGAAAATGAACGCCGTTTACCGGGCCGAAACACCGACCACGCGCAAGACCCGGTACGTCGATTCAGACTATTCCATGCGCAAGCTGTTCGAAGTCTATCACATGGATGACACCCCCCTGACGGTCGAACGCCAGGACCAGTTCAATGCCATGATCGAGGAAAAAATAGCCGACTATGACGTGGTTATCGTGACCGACTTCGGGCACGGGCTGATCTCGCGGGAGACCGCCTCTATAATCGAGAAAAAAGCCAAATTCCTGGGCGTCAATACCCAGTCCAATGCGGGCAATTTCGGCTTTAATCTGATTGGCAAGTATGACCGGGCCGACTATGTCTGCTTCGATCAGCCGGAAGCCCGTCTGGCCGTGGGCGATAAATATTCCGATATCGAACATGTCATCAGAACGGAACTGCCGCGCGTGATCGACTGCGACAGCGCGGTCATTACCATGGGCAAGCACGGCAGCATGTCGTGCGACCAAAACGGCGTAATCGAAAAAATGCCGGCCCTGACCAGCACGGTCGTCGATACGGTCGGCGCGGGGGATGCCTTTTTTGCCGTGACCACACCCATCGTCGCCTGTGGGGCGTCCCTGAAAGATACCTGTTTTCTCGGCAACGTGGCCGGGGCCATGAAAGTCGGCATCGTCGGCCACCGCAATTCCATCGACCGCATCCCGTTCGTCAAATATCTGACGGCACTGCTTAAGTAATCTGGAGCTTGTAAAATTTATGAGTGAGACCCCGCAAAACGTGTTGGTGATCGGCGGCGCCGGATATGTCGGTGCGGTGCTGGTGCCGGAACTGCTGGAAAAAGGCCACCGGGTCACCGTCCTTGATTTGTTTATCTACGGCGACGATGTGTTGCCCGGTCACCCGGCGCTGACCCTGGTCAAGGGCGACATGCGGGATATTGGCAATGTTGAACAAGCCCTGGCCGGATGTGAAGCGGTCATTCATCTGGCCTGTATTTCCAACGATCCTTCTTTCGAGCTGGACCCGGAACTTGGAAAATCCATCAACTACGACAGTTTCCGCCCGATCGTTCAGGCGGCCAAGCGGGCCGGTGTATCGCGCTTTGTTTACGCCTCGTCGTCATCGGTCTATGGCATCAAAGAAGGGGTCGATGTGACCGAAGACCTGGCCCTCGAACCGCTGACCGACTATTCAAAATTCAAGGTCATGTGCGAAGAAATTCTGCACCAGGAACGAGCCCCTGGATTTCACACCACCATTATTCGACCGGCCACGGTATGCGGCTATTCGCCGCGCCAGCGCCTCGATGTGATTGTCAATATTCTGACCAATCATGCGGTCAACAATGGCAAAGTGCGGGTCTTCGGCGGGCCGCAACTGCGGCCAAATATTCATATCCGCGATATGTGCCGGGTCTATCATTTGTGCCTGGAATTACCCGCCGGGCGAGTCGATGGCGGCGTTTACAATGTCGGTTTCGAAAACCATTCCGTCCTCAAGTTAGCGGAAATCGTTTGCGATGTGGTCGGCGACAGTGTCGAGATGTCGGTCGAACCGACCGATGATCCGCGCTCGTATCATGTGTCGTCCGAACGCATTAAACGGGAAATCGGATTTAAGCCGGAATTTTCCATCGAACAGGCGGTGCGCGATTTAAAGCAGGCGTTCGAAGATGGCCGACTACATGACCCCCTGAATAATCCACTTTATTTCAACATCAAGAGAATGCAGGACCTGAACCTGAAATAGGTAGTTCTACCGTGGACAAAACCCAACTGATCGAAATGTATTCCAGTATGCTGCGTATTCGCCTGGTCGAAGAAGGCATTGTCGAGCGCTACCCGGAGCAGGAAATGCGCTGCCCCGTGCATTTGTGCATCGGTCAGGAAGCCGCCGAAGTCGGTGCCTGTGCCGCGCTGGAAGCCGGTGATCAGGTGTTTTCGGGGCACCGGGCGCACGGCCACTATCTGGCCAAGGGGGGTAATTTAAAAGCCATGCTGGCGGAAATTTACGGCAAGGAAACCGGCTGTACCGGCGGCGTTGGCGGATCCATGCACCTGATCGATCTGCAAGCCGGATTCATGGGCGCGGTGCCGATCATCGGCGCGACCATTCCCATTGGCGTCGGGGCCGCCTTCGCCAGCCGCTATTTCGAAGCTGGCAAAGTGGTGATGATTTTCCTCGGCGACGGGGCCTGTGAAACCGGCGTCTTCCACGAAAGCCTGGCCATCGCCGCCCTGCATAAGCTGCCGGTGGTCTTTGTCGTCGAAAATAATCTCTATTCCGTTTATTCATCGCTCGAGGTGCGCCAGCCTGCTGGCCGGACAATACCCGATCTGGCCGCCGGGCACGGGGTCGCCGTTGACGGTGGCGATGGCAATGATGTGCTGGCGGTCTATGATAAAACCAAAATAGCGGTTGTCCGGGCGCGACGCGGCGACGGCCCGACCTTGCTGGAATTCCAGACCTATCGGCACCGGGAACATTGCGGTCCCGAATACGACAACGATGTCGGCTATCGGACCGAGCAGGAATTTAGGGATTGGCTTAAGCGCGATCCGCTGGAGCTGTTCAAAAATCATCTGGGCAACATCGGGGTTCTGCAAGAGGCGGAGATTGAGGCCCTGAAAGAAGAGCTGAAAGCCGAAATCGACGAGGCTTTCCAGTTCGCCAAGGACAGCCCGTTTCCACCGCCGGACAATGCCGCCCGGCACGTCTATGCAGGTCAAACCGGGGACATATCAGCATGACCCGCCAGCTTAAATATTTCGAAGCCATCCGCGAAGCACAGGATCAGTGCCTGGCCGCCGATCCGAGCGTCGTCGTCATGGGCCTGGGCGTACCCGACCCCAGGGCCATATTCGGCACCACCGCCGGTTTGGCTGAAAAATATGGACCAAAACGGGTGATGGATATTCCCTTGTCGGAAAACGCCATGACCGGTGTGTGCATCGGTGCCGCCCTGAACGGTATGCGTCCGGTGCTGACCCACCAGCGACTCGATTTTGCCCTGTTGTCCATGGAGCAAATCGTCAACCAGGCGGCCAAGTGGCACTACATGTTCGGCGGCCAGTCCAGTGTGCCGCTGGTTATCCGCATGATTATCGGCCGCGGCTGGGGCCAGGGGCCGCAGCATTCGCAAAGTCTGCATAGCTGGTTCGCCCATATTCCCGGCCTGAAGGTGATCATGCCGACCACCGCTTACGATGCCAAAGGGTTGTTGATCGCCGCCATTGAAGACAATAACCCGGTCATTTCAATCGAACACCGCTGGCTTTTCGGCATCCCCGATGCCGTGCCCGAAAACATGTACCGAAGCCCCATCGGCAAGGTCCGGATTTTGCGAGAGGGAACGGATATAAGCCTGGTCAGTTGTTCCTACATGGCCATGGAATCCTTGCGCGCGGCGGAAAAACTGGCCGATCTGGGCATCGATGCGGAAGTCGTCGACCTGGCCACGCTGCGGCCCCTGGATGAAGCAGGAATTCTTCGCTCGGTCGAAAAAACCGGCCGCCTTGTCGCCATCGACGGGGCCGGGGTCGGCTTCGGTGTCAGCGCCGAAATTCTCGCTTTGGCGACGGAGCACGGCTTCGGTTTATTGAAACGAGCGCCGGTTCGCATCGGCCTGCCCGATCATCCGACCCCGACCAGCCCGGCCCTGGCCGATGGTTATTACCCGCGCCATGGCCATATCGTCGCGTGTGTGCTGAAAATGTTCAAACAACCGGTCGATGACCGGTTGTTCGACCCCCCCACCGAGCGCCGCCTGGACCAGCCCGACCCGACCTTCATCGGGCCTTTCTGATGGGCTACATTGTGATCTCTGCGTCGAGCGATATAGGTGCCGCATTAAGCCGACGCTGGGTCGAGGCCGGCATTGATGTGGTCGGCACTTATCGGCAGAAGTCGCAATCGGTGACCGACCTGGAAGGTGCCGGAGTGCGGCTGGTCGAATGCGATCTGGGCGACCGCGCCTCGATCAAGGATGCCATTTCATCTCTTTGTAATCTGGCTCCCCGGTGGGATGCCCTGATCATCGCGCCGGGAACTCTCGACCCTATTGGCAAATTTGATGAACTGGATTTCGATCAATGGGAACACTCTGTTAGCGTCAATTTTGTCGCCCAGATGCGTTTGCTGCATGGGTTGCTGGGAGGTCGCCGCCGCGATCATTCCCTGGGACCGGCGGTGCTGATGTTCGCCGGGGGTGGGGTCAACAAGCCGGTGCAAAGATATTCCGCCTACACGATTTCGAAAATCGCCCAGATCAAAATGTGCGAATTTCTCGATGCCGAGTTTGCCGATGTGCGGTTTTCCATCGTCGGGCCCGGTTGGGTCAAGACGAAAATTCACGACCAGACGCTGGCGGCGAAACAGGCCGCCGGGGCGGGCTATCAAAACACCGTGGAAAAACTTGAAGCCGGTCGCGCTGTGCCCATGGAGGATGTCATCGCCTGTTGCGACTGGGTTCTGGCCTCGCCCCGCGACGTGGTCGGCGGTCGCAATTTCAGCACCGAATTCGACCGTTGGGGCAGCCCTGAACTTGATCAGGCCCTGCGCCGGGACCAAGATATGTACAAGCTTCGCCGCCACGGTAATTCGGCCCTGCCGCCGCGTCAGCGAAAGGGCGGGCGATGATCGAAGAATTGGCGACATGTATAGCCGATCACCGGAACGGCAGCGCCGCATACGAGAAGCTGGCCGCCGCCGCCAGGGCAAACGCGCAACGGTGTTTCGGCCCCTCGGCCCACATGCCGCAACGGTTCGAGCCGTTTGGCTCAATCCATCTTCCCTATTACGAAATGGGGGCGATCACGTCGGTTCACCTGTTTGGAATTGATGAATTGATCATCTTCGCTTTCTATTGGGCCAATCGACACCGATATAAACGAGTCGCCGATCTGGGGGCCAATATCGGCCTGCACACCTTGGTGCTGGATCGGTGCGGCTTTCAGGTTCAGTCCTTCGAACCGGACCCGGAGACGTTTGAAGTGTTGAAACAGACACAATCGAGCAACGATCTGGCCAATGTCAGCCTGATCAACGCGGCGGTTTCAAGGGCAGACGGTCGTGCCGAATTTACCCGGGTCATGGGCAACCGCACGGGCAGCCATCTGTCTGGCGCCAAACCCGATCCTTACGGCGAGTTGGAAACCTTTTCCGTTGATATCAAAGCCTTCGGCCCCATCGCCAGGTGGGCCGACCTGATGAAGATCGATGTGGAAGGCCATGAAAAAGAACTGATGTTGTCGACCGACCGGAATTTCTGGGCCGGGGTCGATGCCATCATGGAAGTGGGAACGGCGGAAAATGCCGCCGCGATCCATGCCCATCTGGATGCTCAAGGGCTTAAAATGTTTGCCCAGAAAATCGCCTGGGGCCGGGTGTCTTCGCTCGATGACCTGCCGACCAGCCACCGGGAGGGCTCGTTGTTTGTGACCCTCAAGGATGCCATGCCATGGGGTTGAAGCGATGAAATTATCGGATTATGTGGCCCGGTTTCTGGCGGCTCAGGGCATTGGCCATGTGTTTGCCATTACCGGTGGCGCGTCCTTACATCTTATCGATTCCATTTCCAGGCGAAACGATGTCGATTTCATTTGTCCCCAGCACGAACAGGCGGGCGCCATGGCGGCGGACGCCTATGCCCGGGTGACCGGCAGGCTGGGCGCGGCCATTGCCACCAGCGGCCCCGGTTTTACCAACATGATCACCGGCATTTGCTCGGCCTATTACGATTCCGTGCCGGTGCTGTATATCACCGGACAGGTCTCGACGTTTCGCGCCAAAGGGGCGCTTGGCGTGCGCCAACTGGGTTTTCAGGAGACCGATACGGTGCAAATGTGCCAGCAGATCACCAAATACGCGGTCTCAATCGATGAGGCTTCGCGCATCCGGTATGAGCTGGAAAAGGCGGTTTATCTGGCCTTTGCCGGGCGGCCCGGTCCGGTGCTGGTCGATATTCCCGACAATTTGCAGCGGGAAGATATCGACCCTGAAAAACTGGAGGCCTTCGTGGCCCCGGAAAAAGCCGGTCAGGCGAGCGCTGAAAAAGATCACGAAGAACAGATCGAACAAGTCCGGGCCTTGCTGCAAGGGGCGGAACGGCCGGTTCTTGTGCTCGGCTGGGGGGTGCGCCTGGCCGGGGCGGTCGAACGGGCTGTGGATCTTGTCGAGCACTTGAATATTCCGGTTCTGCCGACCTGGGGGATGAAGGATTTCTTGCCGGCCGATCACCCCCTGCTGGCCGGAACCTTCGGCACCCATGGCACCCGGACCGGTAATTTCGTGGTCCAGAATGCCGATGTGATCCTGTCCATCGGCTCCCGGCTGGATACCCACGAAACAGGCACACCGCTCGACAGTTTCGCCCGCCAGGCCGAATTGATGATGGTCGATATCGATCCGACGGAACTGGCCAAGTTCGCCACCCTCGGGCGGCCCTTAAGCCTTTCCATCGAGCGTGATGCCGGTGATTTTATGGCCGATTTTATGGCCGGTCCGACCGATTTTTCGGGTGCCGATATCACCCCCTGGCGGGATAGAATTCAAGGCTGGCAGCAACAATTTCCGGAATGTCCGCAGGAATTTTATAACCAGCAGGCGATTAATCCCTATGTTTTTAACAAGATTCTGGCCGAGGAATCGGCCGACGGCGACACCTTTGTTCTGGATACCGGCTGTGCGCTGGCCTGGATGATGCAGTCGTTTGATTTCAAACCAAAGCAGCGGGCCATACATGCTTTTAACAACACGCCCATGGGGTTCGCCTTGCCCGGCGCCATCGGCGCCAGCCTGGCGCTCGGTCGGGGACCGGTGACCTGTATTGCCGGGGATGGCAGCCTGCAAATGAATTTACAGGAACTGGCGACGGTGATCCGCCACGATTTGCCGATAAAAATATTCCTGATCAACAACCACGGCTATTCGATGATCAAGCAGACCCAGGAACAGTGGCTCGATGCCAGATACAATGCCTCTTCCGTGGAGGGCGGCCTGGCGTTGCCCGATTTCACGGCGCTGGCAAAGGTCTATGGTTTCAAGACCTTAACGATCAAACGGAACACAGATATTCGCGCCAGGGTGCGGGAAACCCTGGATCACTCTGGGCCGACCTTTTGCAATGTGGAAATCGAGTCTGACCACCGGGTTCTTCCCCAGGTTAAATATGGGCGACCGCTGGAAGATTCCGAACCGTTGCTGGACCGGCATACTTTCAACGCCGCCATGATCATTCCACCCATGGCGGCGTCATCGACCCTGGATGATTAGAACCTGTTCAGGAGCTTTCGGCGATGAACCACCCGTAATCGCCGGTGTAGCCGTTATCGGCGTACAGCTTTTTCCAGTCGTCCACATGCAGGGTGGTCAGCGCCGTCAGGTTCCAACTCTCCATGGCTTGTTGTTCGGCCGGATTGTGCCAGGCGTCGTTGACGATGAAGGCATGTTGGCGGCTGACCCGCTGAATTTCCCGCACCGCACGGGTGCAGTCACCCAAGGGCAAATTGTGGATTGTATTGATGCAGATAACCAGATCAAAACTGTCGTCGTCGAAGGGCAGGTCACGCGCACTGGCGACTTCCATGAAGGGCTTCATTTCCGGCTTGGCGTGGTCGTGGGCGTAGCGGGAAATATCGATGCCCCGTATATCCATATGCGGCATCAACAACTTGAAATCATACATCATGAACCCTTTGGCGCAGCCCACATCGAGCACGCTGGCGGACTGCGCCAGTTGGTAATGGTCGCGAATGCGGCGCACCGTGTCGGTCCAGAACCGGGGATGATAGGAATACCCGCCATATCCGTTCAAGCGGTCGCCGTCAAAAAATTCGGCACCGAATTCTCGCGCCGTGCGGCGGTGCGCCTCGGTCACCAGCGCCGCCCGCTGATCAATCGGGCGCTTCGATACCGGGTATAGATCGAGTAAGTTTATTTCCATGTTTTCCCCTGCTATTTATACTGCTGAAAAACCAGAAGGCAAATTGTTGGACCGCGGAGGATTTTAAGTGAGTAACGATCAGGAGTCGCTGGAGAAAATCCAGGAGAGTGCCGAAAACGGTGATCTTGAACAGGCCTTTGCGCAATGTGAAAAAATCATTGAACAAAATCCCGGCGATGATCGACGACTTGCGCGAGCATCGCCGCCCGGTTTTCGCCCTGTCACAAGGGCAGTCGCGGCGCAGCACGCCGCTGGAACGAAACCTCGAATACGACTCGGTCGAGGCG
>CBFDVE010000084.1:0-8598 GCA_965613205.1 uncultured Rhodospirillaceae bacterium | reverse complement strand
GTTCTTCATCTGGGGGACGAGCGTGATCCGCGACATCTCCTTCGCGCTCTTCATCGGCATCCTGATCGGCACCTATTCGTCGATCTACATCGCGGCCCCTGCCACCGAGTGGATGGACCGCAAATTTTTCAGCCGCGGCAAGCGCTGAAGTCCGTTGATTCGCGCGAGCGACCTCGAGGTACTTCCGCAGGATCCCGACGCGGCCCGCGAGCTCGGGTTCCAGGTTATCCTCTGCCATTCCGATGATGACGTAAAAAGGGAAACCGAGGATATCCACCTGCTTATGCATCAGAGGGTAGCAGGTTTAATTGTTGTCCCGGCCCATGAACGGAATAATGATAACATCTTCAGGCAATTGCAGAAAGATAAAATACCCTTTGTCTTGATTGATAAATATCTGAAAGGGCTCAGGTGCAACTTTGTGGGAACAGATGACCGGGCGGGAGCCCGGGAGGCTGTTTCTTATCTGATAAAATTAGGGCACAGGCGTATCGGTCATATATCCGGCGCCCCGAAGGCCTCAACTACGGATGAAAGAATGGCCGGCTATAAGGAAATACTTATCGAGAACGGTATTACTATCTATCCTCAATGGGTTGTAGCCAATGTATCCTTGGATAAACCGGGATATGCCACCGCGAAGCAACTCTTACAACTGAAAAACAATAGACCGACCGCTATCTTTGCCGCTAGTGACCTGATTCAGAGATTCACCACATTACGTAGATTTTCAGTTTTCAGGCAAAACCTTTTGACCGCATCAAGAATTTCGTCCGCAGTCCGAACCCAGGTGAAGGGTTTTGGGTCTTCATTTCTGATTTCGATATAGCTTAGGATTGCCTGAGTAAGCTGGCGTTCGCTACGGTGCACTCCGCGCTTGATTTGCCGTTCTGTAATTTCGGCAAAGAAGCGTTCGACCATATTCAACCAAGATGCCCCGGTCGGTGTAAAATGCACATGCCAATGAGGGCGTTTGGCTAACCAGTTACGGATTGCCTGTGTTTTGTGGGTGGCATAGTTATCCATGATAAGGTGGATGTCCAAATCGTCGGGAACCCGGCGTTCAATTTCGACCAGAAACTTCTTGAACTCTATCGAGCGGTGACGCTTGTAACATTTACCAATGACATCGCCCGTCGCCGTGTTCAGGGCGGCAAATAAAGATGTGGTGCCATGGCGTTTATAATCATGGGTCTGTCGTTCGATCTGACCAGGTCGCATCGGCAAAACAGGTTGCGAACGATCAAGGGCCTGTATCTGACTTTTCTCATCAACGCACAGCACCAAAGCCCGTGCCGGCGGGTCCAGATAGAGCCCGACGACATCGCGCACTTTGTCGATAAACAACGGGTCGGTGGATAGCTTGAACGTCTCGCTACGATGCGGTTGCAGGCCAAAGGCTCTCCAGATCCGTTGAACACTGGAGACCGAAAGGCCACTGTCCTTCGCCATCATCCGTGAACTCCAGTGGGTTGAATTGCGCGGCGTACTTTCAAGAGTGCGTATGATCACGGCCTCAACCTGCTCATCAGTAATCGTTCGAGGTGTGCCGGGGCGAGGCTCGTCGTAAAGACCGTCCACACCGCTCTCGATAAATCGCCGCCGCCATATCCCTACCGTCGAGTGGTGAACATTTAGCTGTTTAGCAATTTGTTTGTTTTGAAGCCCGTCTGCGCAGGCCAATACGATACCTGCCCGCTTCGCCAGACCTTGTGCCGTGGTACGGCGGGAAACCAGTGTTCCCAACTCCCGGCGTTGTTCGGGACTTAAAGTGACTGTAGGGGCAACGCGAGACATTGGGCTTTCTCCTGATAAAACAGGAGTATATAATGCTGGGTACTTCTGGTCCAGGTCACTAGTATGAAATGGAGCCGCAATCGATAATTTCCCTGTATTTTCCCTGCTTATCAGGGAAATGGCACAACAGATACCGGAGACTGGTTCGCAGAATACTGCCCCCTCCGCCATCTCCCGTGCTTGCTTCGTTTCAGATATTGTCTGCCAGGTCGATCCAGTAGGGTTGATGATCCGATCCTTGGGCCGCGCCGTCGATTTTGGCGCCGATAATCTGCTTTTCCATGGCTTTGTCGATGAAGGCGAAATCGACTCGTTGAGTGTTGTTTTGGCCGGCACCTGATAGATCGCAAAAGGTGACGCCTTCGGTTTTGTCGTGGCCTAGCGATACCCAGGTGTCGATAAAACCCTGCCCGTTGGTGGCATCGACCAGACAGTCATACTCCGGGTCCGTGGTTTTCAAATTGAAATCTCCCAGCAAAACGAAGCGGTCCGGCATGGGCGGCGGGGTGGCGTCTTCCGCCCACAAAGAGTCCACGGTCTTTCCGGTCCAGGCACCACCTTGGGCCGGGGCCTGTTTGATGGTCTCCCGAATGAACTGGATTTGGTCAATTCGATCCTGCCGGGAGCGGGCGCTCAAATGGGCGTTGTAGATCCGCAAGGCCTTTTTGTCAGGCAATTCAATGACCCCCTCGAAAAGCCCGACCACCATGTTATGGCGTTCGGTCAGGGCCGTTGTGGCGCTGCCGCAAGGCCGATTTCGGCAGCGGGAAAAGGCGGGTCGACAGGATCGGTGTTTTCGACAGGATCATGTTGCCGAACTGGCGGCGGACGTTATCAATGCGGCCATTGGGATCATGCGTGCTGGCATCGACATCGAAAGAGGGGCCATAGGCCCAATAATATTGATCAAGAATTTCTCCCAGAAGCGCCGGCTGATCGACGTTGCCGCTGCGCTGCCAGTAGCGCTCGACCTCCTGCAAGGCGATGATATCGGCACCCTCGACTGCGGAGGCAATTCTCTGCAGATCGTATCGACCGTCCTTGCCTAGGCCAAACTGGATGTTATAGGTGACGATTTTCATGGCATTTATTCTAAGACGGTAGGCGGACACTGCCAAATTTTGTTTCGGCCCAACGGGCCAGGCGCAGCACCGGATAGCAATAGGCGAAATACATCAGCGCGGTCAGGCCGTAAATCAACATCAGTTCCTTGGGGTGGCGCAGGGTGGCGTTTTCGCCGGCCCGGACCAGTTCGGAAATGCCGATGACCGAGACAATGGAGGTGCCCTTGATGATGATCACGTAGATTCCACCCATGGGCGGAATCATCAGCTTCATAGCTTGCGGCAGGACCACATGCCACATGGCCTGGGCACCGGTCATACCGGTCGAGCGAGCCGCCTCGGCCTGGCCGCCAGGCACGGCCTGAATGGCCGCCCTGACGGTCTCCGCGACATATGTTGACGTATACAGCGACAGGGCGATGACGGCGGCCGGAAAGGCTTCCAGTTGCAGCCATGCAATGCCGGTCGCCGGCAACATGAAATAAATCACGTAAAGATGGACCAGAAACGGCGTTCCCCGCAGGGCGTGAATGTAGAGGCCCAGGACCATCGATATGGGCTTGCCGCCGACCGTCCGCAACATACCGACGACGAAACCCAGCAGGCTTCCACAGATGATGGTGATCAGTGAAATTTTGAAGGTGATCCACAGTCCTTCAAAAAGGAATGGCAGGGTCGAAGTGATAACGTCGATCATGCCCTCTTTCCGCCCAGTTTTTTCTGCGCATAATTCGAGATTTGCAGCATCACTGCGTATATGATCAGGTAACCGAAAGCCACCGTCATGAAGGCTTCCGTCGGCATCAGCCGTTCGCTGAGCACCGTCAATCCGGCCCCGAAAAGCTCAAACACACCGATGAAACTGACCAGGGATGAATCCTTGATCAACACCGCCGTCTGGCCCAGCAGCGGCGGCAACACATTGGCGAAAGCCTGGGGCAAAACCACGTAGCGCATGCGTTGCAGATAAGTCATGCCGACGGACTGGGCACCTTCGACCTGGCCTTTCGAGATCGATTCAATGCCGGCCCGGATGATTTCGCTCATGTAAGCACCGGCATTCAGGCCGAGCGCGATGACGCCGCCTTCCAGTTCGTTTAAGCGCCGGTCAAGGATCGGCAGTTCCGGCAGGCTGAAATAGATCACATAGATCTGGATCAACAGGGGGGTCGAGCGAATGGCCTGCACGTAGCCCGCCGCAATGCGCCACGATACCGGGTTGCTCGATATGCGCATGATCGCGGCTAAGGTGCCGATGACCAGTGACAAAATCAGTGAAATAAAAGAAATAAACAGGGTGGCGGAAATACCATCCCTGAATTCCGGGATAAACTGGATGACCACGCGCCAGTTATAGTAATCGACAATCCAGTCCATAGCCGCCGCTCACATCAATCGAAATAAGAAAAAACGGGGCCCCATCCTATGGACGGAGCCCCGATCTTGAAGTGTAGGTGCTTGGACTGCCTTACCCTTTAGGCACGGGCGTTTGTTCTTTTTTCCAGTCGGTGCTGAACATCCAATAGTCTTTCAGCTTGTCCAGGCGGCCATCGGCCTTGATCAGCATGATGTAGTTGTTCATCCATTCCAACAGGTGTGTTTCATCGGGCCGGGTGGCGAAGCTTAAGGGGCCGCGATCCGGGGCACCATCAAGAATATGGAATTCCGGATACTCGATCATGTAGCCCTTGGCCGAGGCTTCGTCGTTGATGCCGGCGTCGGCTCGGTCAGCGGCCACGGCCTGGGCCACGGCGGGCCCGCCACCGGTGAACTGCTTGATGGTGGCTGCCGGACATTTGGCCTTGAGTACGCCGATGTTGCTGGAACCCTGGGTAACCGCAATCGACATCCCCTTAACGCAGGCATCTTGCCAGGTGACGAAGGATTTGCTCTTTTTTGAGTAAATCACGTTACGGCTGTACATATACGGATCGGTAAAGTTGAGAACCAGCGCCCGGGTCGCCTTGGGTGTCATGTCGGCGGCCAGAAAATCGGCCTTGCCCGATACCACGGCCGGGATCAGTCCCTTCCAGTCGTAATCGAGAAGCTTCAGCTTGACGCCAATATCCTTGGCCATCATGCCGACCAGCTCGACGGCGAAACCGGTGCGGTTGCCTTTGGTGTCGATATAGCTGATCGGCGGTCCCTGGGTCTGAACGGCGACCCGCATTTCACCACGCTTGACGATGTCGCTGACAACGTCAGCCGAGGCTGATTGGGCAAACGCGCCTAAACCAAGCGCGCATAAACCCAGACCGAATAATTTGGTAATTTTGATCATGTGTCCCATCTCCATTTGGTCGTTTTTTGATTGTTTGCTGCAGCGATGAAAGCCGCGTTTTGGCTATGCTTCGCCAGGATTTGTATAAATACGTCAGTCCAATTGGTATAGCCCAATTGGAATATCTGGTCTATACCAAATATAGGGGCCGATTAAATGATCTGACTGAGGAACAATTTGGTCCGTTCGTGTTGTGGATTGTCGAACACCTCGTCAGGCTTTCCTTCTTCGATAATCCGGCCTTCATCCATAAAAGTGACCCGGTCGCCGGCTTCGCGGGCGAATCCCATTTCGTGGGTGACCACGACCATGGTGGTGCCATCGGCGGCCAGTTCCTTCATCAAATCCAGGACTCCGCCGACCGTTTCCGGATCGAGCGCTGAAGTGGCTTCGTCGAACAACATGACCTTGGGGGTCATGGCCAGAGACCTTGCAATGGCCACTCGCTGTTGCTGTCCGCCGGAAAGTTCGCCCGGGTAATTATCGCCCCGTTCGCCGATGCCGACCCGGTCAAGCAGCTTGCGGGCAATTTCTTCGGCCTCGCGCCGCGACCGTTTAAGCACAACCATTTGCGGCATGGTAATGTTTTCCAGCGCCGTTTTGTGCTGGAATAAATTGAAATGCTGGAACACCATACCGACGCCCTGGCGTAACTTGTTCATGTCGGTCTTGGCATTGGTCAGCTCGACGCCATCAATGACAATGGAGCCGCTGTCGATAGGCTCCAACCCGTTCAGGGTGCGCAGAAAAGTGCTTTTGCCCGAGCCGCTGGGACCGATCACGACCAGAACTTCGCCCTTATCGACATGGTTGGTGACGTTTTGCAGGGCGTGGATGGGCGGGCGTCCGGGAATTACGAATGTCTTGCAGATATCGTTGACGGCGATGATTGGCGTTTGCTCTAACATCATTTTTCCCCGGCTACTCTTGTCGTTTGTTTAAACTTGCCGCTGCCGAAACCCAGATATCGATGGCATCGTGGCGCCAAAATTCCTGATCAAGTTCGACCACTTCGTTGTACTGATCAAGGATCGTTCGGGACAAATACAGGCTTGGCGTTCCCTCGGCAACCCCAAGCGCCTTGGCCGGAACACCTGACAAGGCCGCCGGTCGCATATTGATCTTTGCCCGATGTTCGATGATACCGAATTTTTCCGCCATCAGGGCGGTCATGGATTGGTCCAGGGCATGGTCCAGCAAATCGGGACAGCGCCCCGCCTTGACCAGGATTTGTTCGACCATGACGGCCCGCTGATCAACCGTTCTCGTGCGATTGACAACAAATATAGGATCACCGATGGCGCAGCCAAGATTGTCACTTTCCCACTGGGTTGCCGCGATTTTTTGTTTCGACATGACGGTCGTGCCGGGCTCCCGACCCTGTTCGGTAACGCTTTCCGTGAAGCCGATGTTGGCCGTTGGGTCGTAACGGACCCGGGGCGGCGATATGAACCAGCCGCGCCGATCTTCGCGAAAGATCAGGCCTTCGGCCTCCATCCGCATGAGCGCCTGACGAACGGTAATCCGGGTGATCGAAAAGTCTTCGGCCAGGGCCCGTTCCGGTGGTAGCCTGGAACCCGGAGACAAAGTCCCGGCCTTGATCATGTCGGCGAAGTGGTCCCGGAATCGCTCGTAATACGGAACCCGTCGATCCCAGGGCTTGTCCGCATCATCAATCGAAGACCAGCGAATGTCGTGTGGTATAGACCAGATCATATTCATGGATGAACATTATGTTTCACGACCCCCCATGTCAATGCAGCAGGCCGGTCCGTTTTACTTGCTAAATCAATTTAACCCATTTCTGCATCGGGACCCTGATTTTTTTCCCCGCTTGGAAAATTATCTTGCGGGCATTACTTTGGGCCATGGAACTTTTTGCCTTAAGCGAAGAAAAAGCATTGCTGTTTCACCGGGCCATCATGGGTCTGGTCGATGAACACCCCAACCTGCTGGTTCGCGCCCGCGCGCAACTGGATGAAATGCGCCAGGGCGATCCCGATTCTAACCATAATTTTGACCGCTGGGCGGGCCTGCTGGACAAACCCCTGCCTGAACTTGGCGCGGTGATCCTGGCCGACACCCCTGATGGCGGCCTGCTGCGGGCCCATTCCCCGTTTGCCGCCGCTTTAAGCACCGCCGAACGAAATTCCATTTGGCGGCGGATAGGCTTGATCCAGTTTTTTCAACATTACCTGTTGGCGGTCGATGATCTGGGCCTTGATCTATCGGAACAGGCGGCGATTACCGGTCTGGCGGAAAATGACCTGGAACGGTGGCGACTGACCGGGCCGGGCCAGATGCCACCGGCAACGTTGCAACGACTGAAACAAATTGTCGCCTTGCAGAAATCCCTGCGCGGTGTTAGCGACAATAGGGATGTCCGTCGGCGGTGGCTCAGAACGATAAGTGAGACCCTGGACGGGGCTCCGCTGGAACTTCTCAAAGGGGGCGAGATCGCCCGCGTCGTCGACAGCCTGGCCGGGGCCGTGCGTCTGACTTTATCACCGGCCGACCTGCCACAGATGTGAGAACTGAAAAATCATGATCGAACTTTATTACTGGCCGACCCCGAACGGCCACAAGATTACAATTTTCCTGGAAGAAACCGGCGCGGACTACGTTATCAAGCCGGTCCATATCGGACGCGGTGAACAGTTCGAGCCGGATTTCCTGAAAATCGCCCCCAACAATCGAATGCCGGCGATCATCGATCCGGACCCGGCGGGCGGCGGCGAGCCGCTATCGGTGTTCGAATCCGGAGCCATATTGCAATACCTGGGGGAAAAAACCGGCCAGTACCTGCCAACGGAATTGCGTGCCCGGACCGATGTACTGCAATGGCTGAACTGGCAGATGGGCGGCCTTGGTCCCATGCTCGGTCAGAACCATCATTTCAACGTCTATGCGCCGGAAAAAATCCCCTATGCCATTGACCGCTACGTCAATGAAACGACGCGGCTCTACAACGTGCTCAATCGTCGCCTGGCCGACCGGGATTTCATCGCCGGAGAATACTCCATCGCCGATATGGCCTGCTATCCGTGGATCGTGCCTTATGAGCGCCAGGGCCAGGATTTGGCAGATTTCCCCCACCTGAAACGCTGGTTCGATGGCATGGCCGCCCGCTCCGCCGTGGTCCGCGCTTACGCGGCCGGGGAAGAAATCAGCACGGCCAATACGGTCGATGATGAAGCCAAGAAAATCCTGTTCGGGCAAACAGATACCAAGGCACCTGTTTAGAAATTCAGTGAGCGAGGAAGCGACAACATGAAACGCATCATTCTAATCGTTGCCGGGGTTTCAATTGTGGCACTGGTTATCGGCGTCGTGACCCTGGTCTCATCACTGGATTCAATCATCAAAGCGGCGGTGGAAACGGTCGGGTCGGAAGTCGCCGGAGTCGGCGTCAGCCTGGACAAGGTGGAACTGTCCGCCTCCTCGGGCCAGGGAACC
>CBFDVE010000083.1:0-8627 GCA_965613205.1 uncultured Rhodospirillaceae bacterium | reverse complement strand
CGCCGACCTCCGGAATAGTCTTGCCCAGCGCTCCGGAAAGCACCGCCATGCCGGGGATATTGCCGGTCTTGCCCTGGTCCGGTCCCATGCCCAGCGTGGTATAGCGTTTGACATGTTCCACTGAATGATAACCCTCACGCGCTGCCAGCTCGATATCGGAGACGGTGACATCGTTGTGCAAATCGATGAAGTGTTTGCTGCCCGCCGAATTGGTATCGCCATCGGGCACCATCCACATGGCCTTGATCGGGCTTTCCACTATGTCTGTCGGGCGTGGCGACCTGGGTTTGCGACCCGGCTTGAAACCGGCCAGCCTAGCCGCTTCGGCCCCGACGGCGTGGCCCTGAGCGAAAGCCTCTTTTTGGGAAAAAGCGCCATTGGCGGCCCCGGCGGATCGTTCCGCCTGAACCGATTGGCCGGGCACGAAGGATTGAATAGTATCGTCGAAACGGGCCTTGCCACCGGACTGGGAATGCAGGTGGACCACCGGGTTCCAGCCGCCGGATGATCCCAGAACATCACAGGTCAATCGCTGGGTTTGATCGGTCAGATGGTCTCCGGCCTCGTTCAGTTTGCGGATTTCGACCGCCTTCAGGCGGCGCTTGCCGAACGTCGCGGTGACGGCCCAGCCGTCGAGCACGGCGATGCCACTGGCCCGCGCGGCATCGGGCAAGTCGCCGTCCGGGTCGTGGCGCAAATCGATCACGGCGGCGACCGTGATCCCGGCGGCCTCCAAGTCCAGGGCCGAGCGGTAGGCGTCGTCGTTGTTGGTGAAGATCACTGCCGTGTCGCCCGGCTTCAGGCCGTAGCGGTTGACGTAGGCGCGCAGGGCTCCGGCCAGCATGATGCCGGGCCGGTCGTTGTTGGTGAACACCAACGGCCGTTCAATCGCCCCACCGGCCAGCACCACCTGTTTCGCCCGCACCCGCCACAGCCGTTCGCTGGCTCCGTCAAAGGGTTGACTGGTCTGGATATGGCGACGCTGGACCAGGCCCAGATAGTTGTGATCGTAATAGCCGAAGGCCGTGGTCCGGGTCAGGATTTGCACCTCTTCCATGGCCGACAGTTCCGCTAGTGCGCCTTCGATCCACTGACCAGCGGGTTTGCCGTCGATAAGGCTGGTTTCACATAACAAACGGCCACCGACTTCCGGTTGCTGTTCGGCCAGCACTACGCGGGCGCCGGATCGCCCGGCGGCCAGTGCGGCAGACAGCCCGGCGGCCCCGGCCCCGACCACCAACACGTCGGCATGAAGGTGCATCCTGTCGTAAATATCCGGGTCCGGTTCGCTTGGCGCCCTGCCCAGCCCGGCGGCGTTGCGAATGACCCGCTCATACGTCATCCACAGGCTTTTCGGCCACATGAAGGTCTTGTAATAAAAACCGGCGGGCAACAGGCGGGCGGCCAAATTGTTGATGGCCCAGAAATCCACATTCACACTGGGCCAGCAATTGACGCTGGTCGCCGATAAGCCTTCGTACAGTTCGATTTCCGTCGCCTGTAAATTGGGCCGGGTGCGGGCACCGCTTTCCAGTTGCACCACGGCGTTGGGCTCTTCGATGCCGGCGCTGAAAATTCCCCGTGGCCGATGGTATTTGAAACTGCGGGCGACAATGCGGACCCCATTGGCCAGCAGGGCCGACGCCAACGTGTCGCCGGGGTGGCCCTTATAAAGGGTCCCGTTGAAGGTGAAATTGAGCTCTCGGGTGCGGTCGATGCGACCGCCATCGGCCAGGCGCATTTTCTGGCGGCTCATGGTTTCTGAGCCATCTTGTAGACCGACTCGATGCGGTGGGTGACCGTGTTGCGCCGGGCGTTGAACCAGCGGCGACAGCCGCTCGCGTGGTTCCAGCGTTCGAGAAAATCACCTTTGGTGTTGGTCCGCATGAACAGGTAGTCGGCCCAGTCATCATCGGACAAGGCGTCCGGGTCCAGCGGCCGGGCGATGTCGGCTTCGCCGCCGTACGAAAATTCCTGTTCGTCGCGCTCGCCGCACCAGGGGCAGGGGATCAACAGCATATCGTAATTCCTAATGGGGGGCGACGGCGGCGGCGCCGTGTTCGTCGATCAGGGCACCCGTGGTGAAGCGTTCCAGCGAGAACGGCGCGTTCAACTCGTGCGGCCGGTCCTGGGCGATGGTATGGGCGAAGACCCAGCCCGACCCCGGTGTCGCCTTGAAGCCGCCGGTGCCCCAGCCGCCATTCACATATAACCCCTGAACCGGGGTTTTCGAGACAATGGGGCTGGCATCGGGGCAGGTATCGACGATGCCCGCCCACTGGCGCATCAGCCGCAACCGGGACAAAATCGGCATCAGCCTGGTCACCGCCGCCATTTGCTGTTCGACCACGCTTAAAGACCCGCGCTGGGCATAGGAAACAAAATGATCGATGCCCGCGCCCATGACCATTTCACCCCGGTCGGACTGGCTGATGTAGGCATGGACAGCGCCTGACATGACGACGCAGTCCAGGATCGGCTTGATCGGTTCCGATACCATGGCCTGCAACGGGTGGCTTTCGATGGGCAGGCGGAACCCCGCCATGTCCGCCAGCACGCTGGCATGGCCGGCCGTCACGATGGCCACTTTCCCCGCCTTGATGATGCCGCGGGATGTTTCCACTCCGGTGACTTTGCCGCCATCGCGCAGGATCGCGGTGACTTCACAGTTTTGCAGAATATCAACCCCGCGCACATCGGCGGCGCGGGCAAACCCCCAGGCCACCCCATCATGGCGGGCGACCCCGCCCCGGCGCTGTAACGAGGCCCCCAAAATGGGATAACGGGCATTGGTCGAGCAATCCAGGATCGGCACCATGGCCTGAACTTGCGCGGTGTCGAGAATTTCGGAATCGATGCCGTTGAGACGGATGGCGTTGACCCGGCGGCTGATTTCCCGCAAGTCGCCCAGATTATGGGCCAGATTAAGCACACCGCGCTGGCTCAGCATGATGTTGAAGTTCAGATCCTGGCTCAGGTTTTCATACAGGCGCAGTGATTTATCATACATGCGGGCGCTTTCGTCCCACAGGTAGTTGGAGCGGATGATGGTGGTGTTGCGCCCGGTGTTGCCGCCGCCGATCCAGCCCTTTTCCAGCACGGCGGTATTGCTGATGCCGTGTTCTTTGGCCAGATAATAGGCCGTCGCCAGCCCATGCCCGCCGCCGCCGATGATGATCACATCATAGGCCGGTTTCGGTTCCGGGCTGCGCCATACCCGTTGCCACCCCCGGTGGTGGTTGATGGCGTTGCGGGCCAGGCTGAATATGGAATATTTCGATGACATGATAATTGAGTGTCTCGCACCGCTACCCGCAACGGGCTATCCACCGCGCGACAGTGGATAGTGGAATAACGACCACGTAAAACCTACAACCTCTGCTGATGTTGCGGCAGGCCATCGGCAATGTCGTAGTAATCGCCTTTGTCGGCGACGAAAATATGGCCGATGGTTTGCAGACCGGTGGGGGCGTCCAGGGTTCCTGCCGCAATGCCTATGTAGTCATTGCCATCACCGTCCCAGAACAAGGTGGCCCCGCATTCCGTGCAGAACCCCCGCCGGGCGGTGTCAGATGCCCGGAACCATTTCAAGCCCCGATCTTCCAATAACTGGAAATCATCAAGTTTGGCATTGGTATAGGCTGCAAAATGGCCGTGGGTACGGCGGCACTGGGAACAGTGGCAATTGATGACGCCGCGCAGGGCCTCGCCAAAGCCGTATCGCACCGCGCCGCACTGGCATCTCCCGGTGTGTTGATGATCATTCATTTCTGTACGCTCCCCTGTTGAATTTATGGTCGATCACAATACCGCGAACGGTGGCCCAAAATATATTGACAAGTTATATATCAGAACGATATATAACGGTTTGAGATAAAAGTAGGTTCGAACCAGAGGAACGACCATGGATGTGCAAACCTTGTGTCTGGGGTCATTGACCTTGGGCGAAGCCAGTGGTTACGAAATCAAGAAACTGTTCGAAGAAGGTCCGTTTGCCTTTTTTTATCATGCCAGCTATGGGTCCATTTATCCGGCCCTGGGCAAGTTGCTGAACAAACAACTGATCACCATGCGGGAAGAAATTCAGAACGGTCGGCCCGATAAAAAAGTCTATGCCATCACCGTCCAAGGAAATGCCGTGCTGGCTCGCAAGCTGAAGAAGATTCCGGCACCGGACAAAATCCGGTCCGAAGCCATGTTGATGTTTTTCCTGGCCGATCATATCGATGGAGCCCACCTGAAAGATGTCTTCGAAGGCTATCTGGCCGCCTACCGGAAAAAACTGGACTGCGTATCGGAAATGGATGACGAGGGTATGCCGCCCCATTGCATTTTTGCCCGTGGTTTCGGCCAGGCCTTTTACCAGGCGGCGATCACTTACATGGAAGAAAACAAGCACCTGTTGCTTGATCCCGCAGAACAGAAAGCAGCGCAATGAAAAGTTCATACGTTATCGCCGGTGCGGTCGCAGTCGTCGTCGTCGGCTGGATTTATTCCGGCCAGTTCCGGGCCCAGGAATTACCAGCCGAAGGCACCGATATGGCCATGGTACAGGCGACCGAAAAGAAACCGGAAAACATCGCCCGGGTCAGTACCCGCATTTCCATTGCCACGGATCATCCGCGCAATCTGGTTCTGTTTGGCCGCACGGAAGCCTCACGCATGGTCGATGTCAAGGTCGAAACGGCGGGTCGAATTGTCGCCTTGCCCGTGAAAAAGGGCAGCACCGTCAAAAAAGGCCAGGTCATCGCCCGCCTTGCCATGGACGACCGCCAGGCCCGTCTGGCCGAAAGCAAAGCCCTGGTCAATCAATACGCCATTGCTTATAAGGCGGCCCAGCAGTTGTCGCAAAAGCAATACCGATCCAAGGTCAAACTGGCGGAATCCGCCGCTTTGCTGGAAATGGCCAAGGCCCGGCTTAAGTCCATGACCACGGACATTAATCGTACCGTCATCCGCGCTCCTTTTGCGGGGATTCTGGAAATCCAGCCGGTTGAGGTTGGTGACTATGCCGCCGTTGGCCACACAGTCGCAAAAATTGTCGATCTGGACCCGTTGCTGGTGGTCGGTGAAGTCACCGAACGGGCGGTCAAGCTGTTGCAGACCGGCACCCCGGCCGTGGCTCGCACCCTGGACGGGCGACCCCTGAACGGCATTGTCAGCTACATCTCCAAAGTCGCCTCCGACAGCACCCGGACTTTCCGGGTGGAAGTCTCGGTCTCTAATCCAGATGGCGCTATCGCCGCCGGGTTGACGGCCCAGATGTCGCTCAGCCTGGGCACGGCCAGGGCCCATTTCATCACCCCTGCGGTGCTGACGTTGTCATCCGATGGGGTTCTGGGGGTTAAAGTCATCGATGAAGACGGTATTGTCCGATTCCACACCGGAAGTATTGTTGAAGATACACCGGAAGGACTGTGGGTCGAAGGTTTGCCCGACCGGATCCAGTTGATCACGGTCGGTCAGGAATTCGTCCGCACCGGCCAGAAAGCCGTCGGTATCGAGGCCGCCAAGAAACAAAACCCGTCATGAATGCCCTGATCGATATGGCCTTTACCCATGCCCGTACGGTGCTGGCCGTTTTGGTCCTGGTGCTCATCGCCGGCACCATTTCCTATGTGCAAATCCCCAAGGAATCCGATCCCGATATTTCGATCCCGATTATCTATGTGCAAATGAAGCACGAAGGTATTTCCCCGGAAGACGCCGAACGCCTGCTGATCCGGCCCATGGAACAGGAATTGCGATCCATTGAAGGGGTCAAGGAAATGCGCTCCCAGGGCTACCAGGGGGGCGGCAGTGTGACGCTCGAATTCGATGCCGGGTTTGATTCCGATACGGCGTTGAACGACGTGCGGGAAAAAGTCGATCTGGTCAAGCCCGACCTGCCACGGGAAACCGACGAACCGACCGTGCACGAAGTCAATTTAAGCCTGTTCCCGGTGCTGCTGGTGACCCTGTCCGGGGAAGTGCCGGAACGCACCCTGATCGGTTTGGCCGGTGATCTGAAAGATGTGATCGAAGGCATCGGCAGTGTGCTGAAGGCCAAAATCGCCGGTGACCGGGAAGAGATGGTCGAAATCCTGATTGATCCCATTAAGGTCGAAAGCTACGGCCTGGCCCCTGAACTGGCCATGGAAGCCGTGCGCAAATCGAATTTGTTGATCGCCGCCGGGGCCCAGGATACGGGGCGCGGCCGGTTTTCCCTGAAAGTGCCGGGGCTGTTTGAAAGCACCTGGGACATCATGAAGTTGCCGATCAAAATCGACGGCGACGCGGTGGTCACCATGGGCGATATTGCCGATGTGCGTCGCACCTACAAAGACCCGACATCGTTCGCCCGCATCGATGGTCGTTCGGCCCTGGTGCTGGAAGTCTCGAAACGCACCGGCGAAAATATCATCGACACCATCGAAGCGGTGCAACGCGCCGTCCGCGCGGAACGGGAAAGCTGGCCGCCGACCCTGCGCGACGCCACCCAAATCGGTTTCGCCCAGGATAAATCGACCGATATCCGCAACATGCTGAACGATTTGCAGAACAACGTGATTGCCGCCGTGCTGCTGGTCATGATCGTCATTATCGCGGCCCTTGGTTTGCGCACCGCAGGACTGGTCGGGCTGGCCATTCCGGGCTCGTTCCTGACCGGTATCCTGGTCCTGTCGGCCTTCGGCCTGACCATCAACATCGTCGTTTTGTTTGCCCTCATCCTGGCCGTCGGCATGTTGGTTGACGGGGCTATTGTGGTGACCGAATACGCCGACCGCAAGATGAGCGAAGGCGTCCACCGTAAAATCGCCTACGGCCTGGCCGCCAAACGCATGTCGTGGCCGATCATCGCCTCGACCGCGACCACGCTGGCGGCCTTCGCGCCGCTTCTATTTTGGCCCGGCATCGTCGGTGAGTTCATGAAATATCTGCCGATCACCTTGCTGGCGACGCTAACGGCCTCTCTGCTCATGGCGCTGATTTTCATCCCGACGCTGGGTTCCTTTGTCGGCAAACCGGGGGCGTCTGACGAGAAAACCATGCAGGCCCTGGCCGGGGGCGAGTCTCATGACCCGGAAGCCGCAGGCGGTATGACCGGACTCTACGTGCGGGTGCTGAAGGTGGCCCTGCGTCATCCGGCCAAAGTCATTATGGCCTCGGTCGTGGTGCTGGTGGCCGTCCAGGTGGCTTACGCCAACTTCGGTAAGGGCGTCGAATTTTTCCCGGAAGTGGAACCGGATTTCGCCAAAATACAGGTCCGCGCCAGGGGCAATCTATCGGTCCACGAAATGAATTCCATGATGGCTCAGGTGGAAGATCATATACTCGCCCTGCAAGACGAAAAGGGCGAATTCGACGCCATCTATTCACGCATCGGCAAGGAACGAAACAGCCAGGAATCAGAAGATATTATCGGCACCATTACGCTGGAATTTGTCGATTGGCAGGAGCGCCGCAAGGCCGATGCCATCCTGGCTGATATCGAACGCCGGACCCATGGGCTGGCCGGATTGATCATCGACCGGCGCAAACAGGAAACCGGTCCGCCGGTGGGCAAGCCGGTGCAGGTGCAATTGACCTCGCGCTATCCGGAACTGCTGCCCCCGGCCATTGAAATTGTGCTGGCAGGATTGCAGGGCATCGACGGGTTGACCAACATCGAAGATTCACGGCCCTTGCCGGGGATCGACTTTGAATTGATTGTCGATCGGGCCCAGGCGGCCAAGTACGGGGCCGATATCGACATGATCGGCCGGGCCGTGCAAATGGCCAGTGCCGGGGTCAAGCTGGGCGGCTACCGGCCCGACGATGCCGACGACGAGCTGGACATTCGAGTGCGTTATTCCAGGGATTATCGCACCATCGATGAACTGGATCGGATCCGTGTTACCACCCAATATGGCAAGGTGCCGATCAGCAATTTCGTCACCAAGGTTGCCAGGCCCCGCACCGGCACGGTCAACCGGATCGATGCCCGGCGTATGATGTCGGTTAAAGCCGATGTGGCCGAAGGCATCCTGGCCGATACCAAAATCAAGGAAGTTCAGAACTGGATCAAGTCCGCCAATCTGGACCCGCGCATCGATGTCGCTTTCAAGGGTGAAGATGAAGAAAAGAAGCAGGCCGAGGACTTCCTGGTCAAGGCCTTCAGCGTGGCGCTGTTCATCATGGCGATCATTCTGGTGACCCAGTTCAACAGCTTCTATTCGGCCTTTCTGATCCTCAGTGCGGTGATCATGTCGACCATTGGCGTGTTCATTGGCCTGCTGGTCACCGGCCAGCCCTTTGGCATCGTTATGGGCGGGGTCGGTATTATCGCGCTCGCCGGGATCGTCGTGAACAACAACATTGTTCTAATCGACACCTACGACCGTCTCAGCGAAACCTCGGACGATGCCTATAACGCGATCCTGCAAACCGGGGCCCAGCGTCTGCGTCCGGTGATGCTGACCACCATCACCACCATTTTGGGCCTGATGCCCATGGTGCTGGGGGTCAATATCGATTTCATCACCCGCGCCGTCAGTGTCGGCGCGCCGTCCATGCAGTGGTGGGGGCAGCTTTCAACCTCCATCGTCTTCGGCCTCGGTTTCGCCACCATCCTGACCCTGGTGGTGACGCCTTCGGCCCTGATGGTC
>CBFDVE010000082.1:0-8720 GCA_965613205.1 uncultured Rhodospirillaceae bacterium | reverse complement strand
TACTTGTTGCCGCTTAGTTTTCCGATCATGATGCCGTTTATGGCACCCGCACACCAATATCGGTAGAGCGGTAGGCTTGGAACGATGCCCATTTGGCGTTTCGTGCTTTGACCACTTGGGAGGCAATGGTGATCGCTGCGATGTACTTAGCACTACGCCAGTCGGTGACTGTATTGCTCAATTCGGAGATAGCTCTATATATTTTATGTCGTCTGGTTTGAAGGCGCAGGTGAAGTTCTTTGAAGATAGTCTTCAAACATTGGCACGGTAAAATCGATATCGCCATAGGCCGGACTGTAAATCATACCCTTGTGGATGATATTTGCCCGGCAGGGCCCTAATGATTGAACCCTTTCGCCGAGCTCGTCAGCCACATCGGAAGACCTGTAGGGGCCCTTGCCAAGCCTCGCCATTGCGGTGACGTACTCACTTTCCTTCGGTGTCAGACGATCAAAGCGAACCCGGAAAAATCCTTCGTCCAGTCGGCGAAGGGCGGCGGACGAGGCATTGTCGATATCATGTTTGTTGATCGGCGATTGATCGGCGATGTTCCATGCTTGATAACCCCATTCCTGCAGGAAATATGGATAGCCTTCGGTGCGTTTGATGATCAGATCCAGGGCATCGTCCGAAATTGCTTCACCCTCAGCGTTAATCGGTTGCCTGATTGCGGCGATAGCGGCCGTTGCGTCAAGAGGTCCAACTATTGGGAAATTGAACAGTCGCTCAGCATAGGATCTCGCATCACCCGACAGAGCCGCAATCTGCGGCAGACCGGCGCCAAAGAACATGATCGGTAATTGTTTCTGACTAACCCTGTGTAGAGCAACGATCAACGCAGATAGTTCCGTGTTGGAAAGATATTGAACCTCGTCAATCAACAGCGTCCAGGCTTTGTTTGCCGATTGCGCAGTAAGGCCAATACTGAGGAAAAGATCGCTCAGATCGTATTCAAGGTTGCCGCTGTCGGCAACGCCGGGTTGCGGATCGACAGAAAGCGAAATATCACCAACTGAAATATTAAATACACTGGCAAACCCGCGCAGAGCCCGCATGGCCGAATGAGCATGGGCCTTGGCATTTTCGATCATTGATAATCTGCGCAAAACTTGATGGATCTTGGGATACAGCAGTTCAGCGAGTAATTTGTCATCGGGGGCTTCAACATAAGAAGTCAAATGATGATGGCTTTCTGCACTTGTCTCAATTCTGTTCAACAGGACCGTTTTGCCGGTTCCCCGAAGTCCCAACAGAATTTGCGACTGTGCATGTTTCCCGAGCAAGACACGTTGCAGTGCGATATCGGCATCTGAGATGATTTCATCGCGACCGGCCAACTCAGGAGGCTGAGAGCCGGCACCGGGGGCAAATGGGTTTCGGATGGGGTCCATAATGCAATTATACGAAGATTACTCTTGTATATCAAGAATGAGGTATAACTAGGTAGATTGAAGTATACTTAGTCCGTAATAAGAGCTTCGCTTTAGGCCATAGCAAAAAGCACTTTCTCATTTCAATGCCATTTTCCGGGTATCACCAAGGACAAAATCAGGGAACGCCCGGGCTCTCTCACGAACCACACCAGCCGCCCCGTTTACCACCCCCGTATTCGCGGCCCAGGCGGGTTTTGATCAGGATTTGAGCGGCGTTGCCTTGGGCTGTGATAACGTCGGCATCGACCCGGCCACCGTATTTATCGAACGAGATATTTTCCAGGTGGATACCGCCGACCATTAATTCGGCAAGGCGGTCGCGGGCGGCAAGGGCGGCGGTTATTTCGGCGGCGCACTTGCCGCGAATTTCCGGCGTGTCGATGCCGCGCAGGCGCACGGCCGTGCGAATGGTCAGGCCCGGCCAGGGGTGGGCATTGACCGTAATCGTGTCGCCGTCATAAACACTAACCACATCCGCCGGGATCGAACCGCGAACGATTTCGCCGGCAAAAGAGGAGACGGGGATAAATAATAAAAGTATACTTAAAAATGTTAATGCAACCATAAATAAGTATTGCATTTTTTCCACGAAAGGGCACGTATTTTATAACCATTCGAAAAAAAATTCGAAACAGCCCTTAGCCTTGGCAGGCCAATTTTTTCAGGTACGCTTTGAAATCCATATCGGCGAAGATCAGGTCTTGCGATAAAATGGCGATCAGGTCATCTGCAAAAGAACTGGTAAAGCCGTCCCGTTGGGATTTTTTTATCAATGCCAGATATTTCAATCTGGCGCGCTGATGCTGCGCCCGGTGGTTGTCAATGTCCGGGTATCCAAGGCCGGTCATTATTTTTTCTTCGCTTTCCAGATGACTGTCCAGGGCCTCGGTCAGTTCACCGAGTTTCTCCGCGCAGCCCTCCTTGTCATCGGTTTTCAGACAATTGGCAAATTGATCGAGCAAGAGCAGAATATGTTCGTGTTCGGCATCAATCTGGGTGTGCCCGATCATCAGAGAGGCATTCATATGAAAGGCTGTCATCGTTTGTTTCCCTTTCACGTTCCGCCACCAGAAAGCCAAAAAAGGTCGATTTTCGTAGCCACTTGAACCGATAATTCCGATCATATCTCTTTCCGCATCCGGCGACAAACGGCAACCGCAATGGTACGCACTAATTATTTGCAATTGTGCCTTGGAAGTTCTCTGCAAATAAGACCGAAACAGATCAGTAAATGTCGGTTAAGAACCGGAAAGCCCTACCCAAACCGGTATCAATTCTGTCATGCTCCAGCGCGGGCACCTATTTCAGGGAGACGAAACATGGCGGCGACCAAGGGCATCAAAACGAAAAAGACGAAGTCAAGCAAGAGCGACCAGCATCGGAAGCCAAAAAGCGATATTCAGATCGCCCAACTGGCAACCATGCAGCCGATATCCGAAATTGCCGCCAAGGCCCTGGACATCGGTCACGAGCACCTGGAACCCTATGGCCATTACAAGGCCAAAATTTCGCTGGACTTCATCAAGAGCCTGGAAAAGAAGCCCAACGGCAAGCTGATCCTGGTCACCGCCATTTCACCCACTCCGGCCGGTGAAGGCAAGACCACGACCACCGTTGGCCTCGGCGATGGCCTCAACCGGATCGGCAAAAAGGCCATGATCTGCCTGCGCGAACCCAGCCTGGGGCCGTGCTTCGGCATGAAGGGCGGGGCCGCTGGTGGCGGCTATTCCCAGGTCGTGCCGATGGAAGATATCAACCTGCATTTTACCGGCGATTTCCACGCCATCGGGGCCGCCAACAACCTGCTCTCGGCGATGATCGACAATCATATCCATTGGCGCGAATACAGCGATACCCTGCTCGACAACCGGCGCATCACCTGGCGCCGGGCGATGGATATGAATGATCGGTCCCTGCGCGATATTGTCACATCGCTCGGTGGTGTGACCAACGGGGCGCCGCGCCAGGGTGGTTTCGATATCACCGTGGCCTCGGAAGTCATGGCCATTCTGTGCCTGTCGAAAGATTTAAAAGACCTGCAGCGCCGCCTCGGCAATATCATCATCGGTGAATCGCGCGAACGCAAACCGGTCACGGCCAGGGACCTGCACGCCCACGGGGCCATGTCGGCCTTGCTGAAAGACGCCATGATGCCCAATTTGGTGCAGACGCTGGAAAACAATCCGGCGTTCATTCACGGTGGCCCGTTCGCCAACATCGCGCACGGCTGCAACACCATCATCGCCACCAAAACCGCCCTGAAACTGACCGACTACGTGGTCACCGAAGCGGGCTTCGGAGCCGACCTGGGGGCCGAGAAATTTTTCGACATCAAATGCCGCAAGGCAGGCCTGAAGCCCGATCTGGTGGTCCTGGTGGCGACCATCCGGGCATTGAAAATGCATGGCGGTGTCGCCCGCAAGGACCTGGCAAAAGAAAACGTCGAGGCGGTCGAAGCCGGGTTGGCCAATCTGGAACGGCATGTCTCCAACATTCGTCATTTCGGTCTGCCTCCCATGGTCGCCATCAACAAGTTTTCCGCCGATACCGACGCCGAAGTGGCCATGGTCAAGGACCGCTGTGCCGAACTGGGCATTATTGCCGTTGAATCTGATCATTGGGCCAACGGCGGGGCCGGGGCGGAAGAACTGGCGAAAACGGCGGTTCAGGTGATGGCAAAAGGCAAATCCAGTTTCCATCCCCTGTACCCCGATGAAATGACCCTGTGGAACAAAATCCGCACCATCGCCACGTCTCTGTATGGCGCCGATGACGTTATCGCCGACAAGAAAATCCGCAAGCAAATCGAAGGCTACCAGAAGGACTATGGCCATTTTCCCATTTGCATGGCCAAAACCCAGTACAGTTTTTCCACCGATCCTGATTTACTGGGTGCCCCCAGTGGACACATGGTGCCGATCCGCGAGGTGCGGTTGTCGGCGGGGGCTGAATTCCTGGTCGTTGTCTGCGGCGACATCATGACCATGCCGGGCCTGCCACGGGTGCCCGCAGCCAATCACATACATATTGATTCCAATGGCCGCATCGCCGGGTTATTCTGATGTATGACATTGCTTCTGAAGGGCAAAGCCTGGGCCGAATTTAAACGCTGGTGCGGTGTGCGCCAGCTAAGCCCCTTGCCCGCCCATCCTTGGACCCTGGCCGCCTACGCCCGCTGGTGCGAGCCGAAACAAACCTTCGCCGACATCGACTTAAGCCTGAAGTCCATCGCCCGACAACATTTACTGGCCGGTCTGGCCGTGCCCAACCGGCACCCGACGGTCAAAAATACCCTGCGATTGATCGAAGTTCGCTGCGCTAACCGGCACAACAATGCGGCCCTGTTCGATGGTGATGATTTCCTGAAAACAACACCGCCCCAGGCCAAATTGGTTCAGGAGCCGGAACCCGATTCCGGCCCGGCAAAGACTCGAAAAACGGCCTTGACCATGCGTTCGGCCCCGCGTCTGGTGCGGCGGCGTTAGTTAACGTCGATTTTCCTGATGACCGAAAATTCCTCGCCGGTGCTTTGCCGGATCAGCCTGATTTTGCCGGTGTAGGTGCCTTTCAGCCAATCCTTGTTTTTGCGTCGAACCCCGGCAAAGGCGAAGCGGCGGGCCTTCGATCTTTTCAGGGTTGAGGTATGGCCAACCAGGGCGCGCCCATCGGGGCCGACAACCAGGAATGTCACCTTGTCACCGGCCTTGACCCAGTACATATCGGCCCACAAGGCGATCACGGGCGAGGTATCGAGCAGGAATTCCTCGCCGTATAATCCTTCTCGGGCGAACCGTGAATTCGGCGTCGTTGAGGCAAACCCGGCATTGAATATGGCCGTCGGCTGGTAGCTTAAGGCGTTCAGGGCCTCGGCGTTCCACAGGGTGTTTTTGCCAACGCCGCATTCTTCTGTCGGCTCCGGCCCTCGGAACGGATCGACGATCTGGCCCTCGAAGGCGACCTGCATATGGACATGGGGGAATTCGGTCAGGCCGGACAGGCCGACTAGGCCGATTTGACGACCCGATGTTACTTTGTCGCCGGTGCGTACCAGCACACTGCCTTTCAGCATGTGGCAGTACTGGGTCGTCCATCCGCCGCCATGATCGACCACGGCCCCATTGCCACATTCCTTGCTGGCGACGGACTCGGGTCCGCCATTCAGCTTGAAGTTTATATCTTCCATGTTGTTGCGGACGCCCCGCACAATTCCTGCCGCCGCAGCATAGACCGGCACCCCCTCGCGCATACGGGCGGCATCGACAATGGCGATATCGATACCCTTGTGACCATCGTATGTGGCTTTGCCGCAGGTGTAATCGCGCACGCCTGTGCCCGGGTCCACATCGACATAATTGACCACCCAGCAATCCTGCCCCGACGTGCAGCGAATGGGCATCTCCAGCTTCGGCGGTTGCGCGGCCAGCGTCGTCGCCCCCAACAGCAGGGACAGCGCCAATGAAATAAGGAATTTCGGCATCAAACGTCTCACTTTCAAAAGCCATTCAGGCCAACCTAGCGGAATTTCGACGATAGATCATTATGTTGTGTGGCGACCTTAAAATGCAGTACATTCCGGCCACGTTTTAGAACCCGGACCAGGATGATTTGATGCCCGACAGCAAGGCGACCAAAGAAGAATTACACGGCTACTATTTTGAAGACATGAAAATCGGCATGACCGATGTTTACGGCAAAACCCTGACCGATGCCGATATTGTCATGTTTTCAGGAATTTCCGGCGATATCAACCCGGTTCATCTGAACCACGAATTTGCCAGCGAAACCATGTTCGAAGGGCGCATTGCCCATGGCATGTTGATCGCCAGTTTTATTTCCACCGTGATTGGCACCAAACTGCCGGGGCCGGGCTGCATCTACGTGGGCCAGTCCCTGCGCTTCAAGGCTCCGGTAAAAACCGGCGACACGATCACCGCCCGGGTCACCGTGACCAAGCTGATACCGGAAAAGAAATTTGTCGAGCTCAGGACGGTCTGCATCGTCGGTGACAAGACGGTGATCGATGGTGAAGCGACGGTCATGGTGCCGTCCCGCGACGGCTGAAAAATACCCTCGCTCATGCAAATTTTCCGCCATTTCGACGACCTGCCCGACACGGTGACGGGTTCCGCCGTCGCCATCGGCAATTTTGATGGCATCCATCTGGGTCATCAGGCGGTCATTGGTGAAGCCGGGCGGGTGGCGCGCGCCGGCCAAATTCCGTGGGCGGTGCTGACGTTCGAACCGCACCCCAGGGAAGTCTTCAACCCCGATCACGACCCGTTCCGTCTGACTCCGTTTCGGACCAAGGCCAGACAGATCGAAAGTCTGGGCGTCGATGCCCTGTTCGTGCTGCATTTCGACGCCGATTTCGCCAAACTTTCGGCCGATGATTTTATCACCAAGGTCTTGATCAACGGCCTGGCCGCCCGCCATGTGGTGTCGGGCTACGATTTCGTCTTCGGCAACAAGCGGGTTGGCAATTGTGAACTGCTGTTGCGCAAGGGCAAGGAACAAGGCTTCGATTTCACCTGTGTCAGTGCCGTCGATGATGGCCAAAAGGTTTATTCATCGACCCGTGTGCGCAAATGCCTGATCGCCGCCGACCCGCTGGCTGCGAGCGCCGTCCTCGGCCGTCCCTTCGAAATCGAAGGGCGGGTCGAACAAGGTGATCGGCGCGGTCGCACCATCGGTTTTCCCACTGCCAACATTCACCTGGGCGATTATCAACGACCGGCCAACGGGGTTTACGCGGTCCGTGCGGGCATCGACGAAGGCACCCATACGGTGTGGCACGATGGCGTCGCCAATCTGGGACTGCGACCGACCTTTGATGGCGAAGACTTGCTGCTGGAAGTGCATTTGTTTGATTTCGATGGCGATCTGTATAACCACCACTTGCGGGTGGCCTTGATCGAATATCTGCGCCCGGAACAGAAATTTGACGGGCTCGAGCCCTTGAAGGCGCAAATCACCCTCGATGGAGAGCGGGCCAAAGCCATTTTACAAGCCTGAGACTTTGGATTGCCTTTTGCCAGCGCCGCTTTTATAGTCCGGGCGATGTCGAAGTTGTTCAATTTTCAGGGTCGCCAGGCGCGAATTATCTGACCCCCGCCACGGGCCGGATGGCTCCGTGTGGCGAGGGGACGGCTGACACTTCTTGAATATTACTAAAACCTGAGAGCCTTGAACGATGAGCGTTGACTATAAACCCACACTATTTTTGCCCAAAACCGACTTCCCCATGAAGGCCGGACTGGCCAGGAACGAACCCGCCTGTCTGGAACGCTGGCACAAGCTCGATATTTATCGCCGCCAGCGGGACGCCGGTCAGGGCCGCGAAAAATTCATCCTGCACGATGGCCCCCCTTACGCCAACGGCGATTTGCACACCGGCACAGCACTTAACAAGATTCTGAAAGACGTGATCACCCGGTCGCAACAGATGCTGGGCAAGGATTCCAATTACGTACCCGGCTGGGATTGTCACGGCCTGCCCATCGAATGGAAGATCGAAGAAAAATACCGGGCCGAAGGCAAAGACAAAGACGACGTGCCAATCGTCGAATTCCGCCAGGAATGCCGCGAGTTCGCCGATCACTGGATCAACGAACAACGCCAGCAGTTCAAGCGCCTGGGCGTGGTCGGTGACTGGGATAATCCCTACACCACAATGGCCTACGCCGCCGAAGCGCAAATCGTGCGCGAGCTGGGCAAATTCCTCATGGATGGCTCCCTCTACAAGGGGACCAAGCCGGTTATGTGGTCGATTGTCGAAAAAACCGCCCTGGCCGAGGCCGAAGTGGAATACCACGACGTGACCTCGACGACCATTTTCGTGAAGTTTCCGGTGGCCACCACATCGGTGCCTGAATTGGAAGGGGCCAGCGTCGTCATTTGGACCACCACGCCGTGGACCATCCCCGGCAACCGGGCCTTGGCTTATGGCGATGATGTTGACTACGTTGTTTTAAAAGTCACCGACGTTGCCGATGAAAGTATGGCCAGTTCTGGCGATACTCTCGTTATGGCCCAGGCCCTGATCACCGAGGTCTGCACCGCCGCCGGGATCACCGGCCACGACATCGCCGCCTCCCTGAAAGGGGCTGACCTGAAAGGCACCATCTGCCACCACCCCCTGTATGAACTGGATGATTATTACGCCTACGACGTGCCCATGCTGGCCGCCGGGTTTGTCGAAATCGATACCGGCTCGGGCTTCGTTCACATCGCGCCGGGACATGGCGCGGATGACTGGGAACTGGGCATGGCCAATGGCATTGCCGTGCC
>CBFDVE010000081.1:0-8755 GCA_965613205.1 uncultured Rhodospirillaceae bacterium | reverse complement strand
ACGCCGTGGGCTATGCCCGCGAGGTCGAGTGCCGCCGCACAGGCGACGGTGACCGCAACACCTGCAACGACGACGACGCACAGCCATTGATGCTGTTGCCGCCTGAACCTGTCCGCGTTCTATGTTCTCAAATACCTTAGGGATTTTCGCCGATTGGCTGGCGCGCAGCAACCTTTGACCCTGTGCAATCGTTGCGGAGAGCCCACCGATGTTTAGAATTCTTACCGAAAAACCGGAAGATTCCGGCCCCATCGAAACCCTGCTCAACCAGGTGTTCGGCCCTGATCGACAGGGCAAAACGTCCTATACCTATCGTCACAACATAGCCGCCATAGCGGACCTGTGTCTGGTCGCCCGCGATAGGGACAAAGTGGTCGGCAGCCTGCGTTTCTGGCCGGTAAATGTTGGCCATACCGGGGCGCTGTTGCTGGGCCCCATCGGGGTCTCGCCGGATCGGCAGAAAACAGGTATCGGCAGGGCCTTGATGGCGCGCGGGCATTTCCTGGCTCGGTCCAAGGGTTACGGCATCGTGCTGCTGGTCGGCAACGGCGATTACTATTGCCGGTTCGGCTACATGCCGGCCGGCGATTATGGAATTTCGATGGCCAACGAGCAGCCGCACCGCCTGCTGGTGCATGAATTACGCTCAGGCGTGCTCCGGGGTGTTTCCGGTGAGGTGCTGATCAAGCCAGCCTGAAAGATCAGTTCTGGCCCGTTCGCTTAAGGCCTGTTTACGATCCTTGCCTTTCAGGCGTCGCCCTTTTTCGGTCACGGCTGCGGCACCTTCGAGGGGTGGGAACAGGCCGAAATTAATATTCATGGGCTGGAATGTCTCGGCCTTGGCCCCGCCGGTGATGTGATGTAAAAGGGCGCCCAGAGCGGTGGTCGGCGGCGGCGGCGGCAGGGGTGAGCGGGTCCGCTCGGTGGCGGCGAAGCGTCCGGCAATCAAGCCGATGGCGGCACTTTCCACATAACCTTCGCAGCCGGTGATCTGCCCGGCGAAGCGGATACGGGGGTCGGTTTTCAGGCGCAGGGTCGGGTCCAGCAGGGTCGGTGAATTGAGGAAGGTGTTGCGATGCAGTCCGCCCAGGCGGGCAAATTCGGCCTGTTCCAGGCCCGGGATGGTGCGAAAAATCCGCTTCTGTTCGCCATAAGTCAGCTTGGTTTGAAATCCCACCATGTTGTAGAGCGTGGCCAGCGCATTGTCCTGGCGCAACTGGACAATGCCGAAGGCCTTGACCGTCGGATTATGAGGGTTGGTCAGTCCGACCGGTTTCATGGGGCCATAGGCCAGAGTCTTTGGCCCCCGTTCGGCCATCACTTCGACGGGCAAACAGCCTTCGAAATAGGGCGTGCCTTGCCATTCCTTGAATTCCGTCTTGTCGCCGTCGATCAGGGCATTGATGAAGGTGTCATACTGTTCCTCATCTAAGGGGCAATTGATGTAGTCCTTGCCATCGCCACCGCCGGGCACGCCGAGCGCCGCCTTGTCGTAGCGGGACTGAAACCAGGCCTTGGAAAAATCGATGCTGTCCTTGTGAACAATGGGCGCGATGGCATCGAAGAAAGCAAGAGACTCAGCACCGGTCATATTGGCGATTACGGCACCTAATCCCGGCGAGGTGAGGGGGCCGGTGGCGATGACGACACTATCCCAGTCAGGCGGGATCGGGCCGGATATTTCGCGCCGGTCCAAGGTGATCAGGGGCTCGTTTTCAATCGCCTGTTCAACCGCCTGGCTGAACCCTTCCCGATCCACCGCCAGGGCACCGCCCGCCGGTACCCGGTTTAAATCGGCCTTGGCCATGATCAGCGAGCCGAGCGTTCGCATCTCCTGGTGCAACAGACCGACGGCGTTGAAGTCGGCATCGTCGGAGCGAAAGGAATTGGAACAGACCAGTTCGGCCAGGCCATCGGTCTGGTGGGCATCGGTGCCCCGTTCGGGGCGCATTTCGTGCAAGACAACCGCCAGCCCCAGGCGCGCCGCCTGCCACGCCGCCTCGCTGCCGGCCAGGCCACCGCCGATAATGTGAAGGGGAAAAATGTCAGTCATCATGGCAGCTTTTTACAGATACCCCGTGGCCCTTGCAACGATCAATGTGGCGCATTAGGTTCTCACTTAGTGCAATTCACAAGGAATTCGCTGTGGACTCGTCTCTTTTTCCAACACTCGATTCAGATTTCCTGATCATCGCGGCCATCGTTATCGCCGGTTTTGCGATCATGCGGTTCATGCCCCGAATGATGGCCGGGGTGCCGTTTGCCGAGGCCAGGGAAGTCCACGAAATGATCCAGAACGGCACCGATATCCTGATTATCGATGTGCGCTCGGAAAGCGAATTTACCGGCAATCTGGGTCATATCAGCGGCGCCCTCAATCTGGAAGCGGCTGATTTGAAAAGCCGCCTGGCGGGGGGCGATGGGCAGCTCGAGGAGTTCAAGGGCGAGCCCGTGTTGGTCACCTGCCGCACGGAAAACCGGTCCCCTCGGGTGGCCAAAATCCTGACCAAGGCCGGATTTACCAATGTCTGTGTCCTCAAAGGCGGCATGGTCGGCTGGAACGAAAATGAACAATTCGAAACCGATGATTTCGCCGGCCAGTTGCGCCAGGTGTTGCTCAACATCGTCGCCGTTCTGGCCGAAGCCCAGGCCAGGCCCGAACATATTGTTCGCATGACCTGGTACATCGGCGACAAGCGGCAATATTTGTCGGCCCTGAAAGAAATTGGCCAGGCCTACCGGGATATAATTGGCCGCCATTATCCGGTGATGGCGGTGATCGAAGTACGCGGATTTATCGAAGACGGTGCCAGGCTTGAAATAGAAACAACGGCGGTTATTCCGTCATAATTTCCAGAAAAATAGCGGCGAATTTTTCCAGCTTGGCGGCGCCAACGCCGTGAATGTCGGCGAACGCCGCTTCGTTCCGGGGCTGTAAGCGGGCCATTTCCTCCAACGAGCGGTCGGAAAAAATTATGTAGGCCGGGACATTGCGCTGCTTCGCCAGTTGCGTGCGTTTCTCTCGCAGGCGGACGAGCAGGGTGGCCTGTTCCGGGCTCAGGTTTGTTTGTGGAATATGGGCGTTTGCCCGCCGTTGTTTTTTTGCCGCCGATTTGCTGATGGTATCCACGCGGTAGCGAAAGGACGCCTCGTCTCTGACCAGGGCCCGGCCTTTTTCGGTCAGGCTCAGGCCGCCATGCCCGGCCACATCAATGCGCATGAGACCCGCCGCCACCAGTTGCCGGACAATGGACCGCCAGGTGTTTTTGTCTATGTCGGCGCCGGTTCCATAGGTTTCCAGTTGGTCATGCCGGGCGTTGCGTATTTTTTCCGTATCCGCGCCGCGCACGATATCAATCAGATGAGCCTGACCATAAACCTGACCGGTGCGCACGGAACTGATCAACAGATGTTTGGCCGCGACCGTGCCGTCGATCATTTCCGGCGGGTTCAGGCAGATGTCGCAATTGCCGCAACCGTCAGGATCGGCCAGGGTTTCGCCGAAGTAGGCGAGCAAGGCCCGGCGGCGGCATTCGGGGGATTCGCAGTAGGATATCAAGGCGTCCAGCCGTTTGTGTTCCCGCCGTTTGTGGCCCCCATCGCCGCCATCCTGCTCGATGAACAGGCGGCGCATACGCAGATCGTCCAGGCCGTAGACCATGTGGGCAACGGCAGGCAGACCGTCCCGCCCGGCCCGACCAATTTCCTGGTAATAGGCTTCCACACTGCCCGGCATGTCGGTGTGACAAACAAAGCGCACATCGGGTTTGTCGATGCCCATGCCAAAGGCGATGGTGGCGACAATGACCACACCGCCCGATGCCAGCATAAAAGCTTGTTGGTTGCGGGTCCGATCCCCGGCCGTCATACCGGCGTGATAGGGCAGGGCGCGGATGCCGTTGTCAGTCAGGAATGCGGCCATTTTTTCGGTTTTAGCCCGAGACAGGCAATAGACAATACCGCTTTCCCCCTCGTGGGCCCGAACCACATTCAGCAACTGGGCTTTGCCATCGACCCGCATTTCCACCGTCAGCGAAATGTTGGGACGATCAAATCCCGAGATAAACCGCTGACCGCCTCCACCGAACAACCTGGCCGTGATGTCGTCTTGCGTGGTTTCGTCAGCCGTCGCCGTCAGGGCCGCAATGGGAACGCCCGGAAACAGGTTTTTCAGCCGCTCCAGGGCCTCGTAATCGGGCCGGAAGGACGGTCCCCAGCGGGACAAACAGTGGGCTTCATCGATGGCGATCAGGCTGATTGGCAGACGGCCGAGCGCGCTCAACATGCGCTCGGTCATCAGTCGTTCCGGGGCCAGATACAGCAGTCGCAAGTCGCCCGCCGCGGCCCGCTTCCAGGTCGCCACATTGATATCCCGGCCGCGGGAAGAATTGATCGTATCGGCGGCCACACCGGCCAGTTTCAGGGCCGTGACCTGGTCTTCCATCAGGGCTACCAGGGGCGACACCACCAGGGTCAGGCCACCCTTTAACAGGGCCGGAATCTGGAAACAAAGCGATTTGCCGGACCCGGTTGGCATGACCGCCAGGGCATGGTTGCCGGCCAATAAACTATCCACCATTTCAGCCTGACCGGGGCGAAAATGATCGAAACCGAAAACGTTTTTGAGAATCTGTTGAGGCATAGCGATCACTATATAAATATAAGAGACACGCAGACAAAAAAATTCGTTTGAGGCTAGACCATTTTGCCGAATGACCTTAACGTGGCTGGCAACGCTCGGGGGCGGCTAAAAACACTGGGAAAATCCTCACAAAATTCAGGGAAAAATGCCGAATTCAATCATTCTTTTTGTCCGATACGTAGAGGCCGTGACTTTTCGGGTCGGGCGCTTTGCCATGTATCTGATCTTCGCCATGCTGGGCGTCTTGCTCTATTCATCGATTATGAAAACCTTCTTCCTGCCGTCCCTGTGGACGCTCGAAACGGCGCAGTTTCTGATGGTCGCCTATTACATGCTGGGGGGAGGCTATTCCATGCAGCTGGGCGAACATGTGCGCATGGACCTGTTCTATGGCCAGTTGTCTTCGAAGAAAAAGGGTTTTACCGATTCACTGACCTCGATCAGCATGATCACCTATCTGATCGTGCTGCTGTATGGTGGCCTCTCAAGCACCCAGTACGCGCTGCTTTATGGCGAAAAAAGTTATTCATCCTGGGCCCCGTATATGGCCCCCATAAAGATCATCATGAGCTTCGGCATCGCCCTGATGTTGCTGCAGTCCGTGGCCGTCTTTTTCAGGGATCTGGCGCGCGCTCGCGGCCTCGATGTTTTCGGCCCCAACCCGGCAGAAAGGCACCAATCATGAGTTACGAGATGATTGCGCTGCTGATGTTTTCATCGATGATGGTGATGCTGCTGACCGGCCAGCGGGTGTTTGGCGCCATTGGCGTTGTCGCCGTCGTCGCCGCCCTGTTCATGTGGGGCCCCGGCGGCTCACAACTGGGCTTCAGCGCCGCCATGAAGTTGATGAAATGGTATCCACTGCTGACCCTGCCTTTGTTTATTTACATGGGCTACATGTTGTCGGAATCGAAAATTGCCGATGATCTGTACGGTATGTTTCATGTCTGGATGGGGCCGCTGAACGGCGGCCTGGCCATCGGTACGATTATCCTGATGGTGGTGATTTCGGCCATGAACGGCCTGAGCGTCGCCGGTATGGCCATTGGCGCGTCCATTGCCCTGCCCGAACTGTTGCGCCGGGGGTATGACAAAATCATGGTCACGGGGGTTATTCAGGCCGGCAGCTCGTTGGGAATTCTGGTGCCCCCCAGTGTGGTCCTGGTGCTCTACGGCATGATCGCCCGGCAACCGATCAGCCAGCTTTGGATGGCCGGTGTGACGCCGGGTCTAATGATGGCCGGCATGTTCATCATCTATATTGTCATCCGCTGCCAGATTCAACCGCAGCTCGGTCCGGCCCTGCCTTTGGAAGAACGCCAGGTTAGCTGGGGCGAAAAAATCAGGCTGCTCAGGGCCGGCATCGTGCCCCTGGCTATTTTCTTTTCGATGACCGGTTTGTTCCTGATGGGAGTCACCAGCCTGGTCGAAAGTTCTGCCGTCGGAGCCACCGCAGCGACTTTGGCGGCCCTGTTCAAGGGGCGGTTGAATCGTCAGGTGATTGAAGACACCATCCGCAAATCCCTCGGCGTCAGTTGCATGTTCATGTGGATCATCGTCGCCGCCATGGGGTTCGGCTCGGTGTTCGATGGCCTGGGCGCGGTCAAGGCAATCGAGTCCTTCTTCATCGGACAAATGGGGTTGGGCCCCTGGGAAGTGCTGATCATGATGCAGCTTTCCTATCTGATCATGGGCATGTTTCTCGATGATACCGCCATGCTGGTGATCGTCGCCCCCTTATATGTGCCTTTGGTCAAGGTGCTGGGTTTCGATCTGGTGTGGTACGGTGTCCTGTATACCATCACCTGTCAGATCGCCTATATGACGCCCCCCTTTGGCTACAATCTGTTCCTGATGCGGGCCATGGCGCCCAAGGAAGTGACCCTGTCAGATATCTACCGCTCGATCATTCCCTTTGTCGGCATCATGATCATGGCCCTTGTTCTGGTCATGGCCTTCCCCGACATCGCCATGTGGCTACCAAAAATGATCTATGCAAGGTAAAGTAAATAATGAAAGCAGGACAATGAACGTCAAGAAGGCGGCATCTATGAAACAATGATTTACATGCGGGCCGCCGCTGTTTGTTTCAGAGGGTTAGAGGCCTTTTGAATCCAGCATCGATATATGTGAATCAACTTAGAAACAGAAAGTCAAACAAGGGAGATGAAAATGACCAAAAGAAGAGAGTTTCTAAAAAATGCGGGACTGGCGACAGCCGGTGCCGTCGCCGCGACGACCCTCAGCGCCCCGGCGGTTCACGCCCAGTCGATCATCAAATGGCGGCTGCAAACGTATGCCGGACCGGCCCTGGCCGAACATGTGATCAAGCCTGCCATCGACGACTTTAACAAGGCCGCCAACGGCGAAATGGTGATCGAGCTTTATAATGGTGACCAGTTGGTGCCCACCGGTGAGTTGTTCCGCGCCATGCAGAACGGCACCATCGATGCGGTGCAAAGTGATGATGATTCCATGGCATCACCGACCGCCGTCACCCAGTTCGGCGGCTATTTCCCGTTCGCCACCCGTTATTCGCTCGATGTGCCGGTGCTGTTCCACCAGTACGGCCTGGGTAAAATCTGGGAAGAAGAATACAGCAAAGTCGGGGTCAAGCACATCAGCGCCGGTTCCTGGGATCCCTGCCACTTCAACACCAAAAAGCCGATCCGTTCACTGGCCGATTTGAAAGGCCTCAGGGTCTTTACTTTCCCGACCGCAGGCAAGTTCCTGGAACGCTTCGGCGTTATACCGGTGACCCTGCCCTGGGAAGACATCGAAGTCGCCGTGCAAACGGGCGAGCTGGACGGTATCGCCTGGTCTGGCATCACCGAAGATTACACGGTCGGTTGGGCCGATGTGACGGATTACTTCCTGACCAACAATATCTCCGGTGCGTGGTGTGGCTCATTTTTCGCCAACATGGGTCGCTGGAACGAGTTGCCTGAACACCTGAAGACCATGGTCCGTCTGGCTTTTGATAGTTCACACTATTATCGCCAGTATTGGTATTGGGGTGGCGAAGCCGATTTGCGGGTCAACGGCACCAAGCTGAAACTGACCACCATTCCCGATGAAGAATGGGCAACGGTGGAAGCCGAAGCGTTGAAGTTCTGGGATGAAATCGCGGCCAGTGGCCCGGTTGCCGAGAAGATCGTCAACATCTTCAAGAAATACAACGCGACCATGGAAAAAGCCGGTCGTCCCTATCGCTATAGCTGATTTTTCTTAAACTCTATCAAGGGCCGGGGGTATTTTCCTCGGCCCTTTTTAGGGCCTTTTTACGATCCACCGGGAAGATGTCTTCGCAGTCTCCGGGCGGTAAATCTTCCGCCGGATACAGTGCTACTTTATGATTTTTTGGCGGCTTCTTATTCGGTGAAATGCCCCGCGCATTGACCCCTTTGGGCTTGACGATCCTGCCTTCGACGGTTTCGTGATCCAGCCACCACTTCTGGTCTGCGACCAGGCTGCCGTTACCCAACCAGTCATCCAGGCGGATGGATAGCGGATTCAGCAGGGGCCGCAGGACCGGCGCGTTCAGGGCCAGCCAGTTGGCGAGCCGGTGGATCAGCGCCCCGTCTTTGGTTATGACCTTGTTTAAAGGGCAGGTCTTCATGCAGCGCCCGCAGGCCGCACCCTTTTGGTTGGTGATACGGTACTTGGCGCAGTTTTCCATATCCGGTTTCCAGGTCTCGTAACCATTAAACATAATCTTGCCGCCGAACGGGATGGCGCCGCAGGGACACTCACGGGCACATTTGTAACAGCTCCGGCAAAACCGTTGCAGACCGAAATCGATTGGCTTGTCGCAGCCGAGCGGCAGATTTGTGGTCACCACCACGGTTTTGGATCGTGGACCAATGAACGGGTTCATCACCAACTCGCCGATGCGTGATATTTCACCCAGGCCGGCCCACAGCATCAGCGGGATTCGCAGGACATGGCCGTCCGCCGCCGATTGGCAGCGCGCGCCGTAACCGAGCCGGCGGATGTAGCCGGCGACGACGCTGCCGACCTCGGCCCCGCGCAGATAGGCCTTGCTCAGATAGGCCCCGCTCAGATTGGCCTTGTATAAAGTAGCAAGATAAAAGAAGGATTGAGACAGGTCTG
>CBFDVE010000080.1:0-8794 GCA_965613205.1 uncultured Rhodospirillaceae bacterium | reverse complement strand
GATAATCATGAACGGCAGCAGATAATGCAGTGAGAAAAAACGGTTCAAGGTCGGGTTGTCGATGGCAAACCCGCCCCACAGCCATTCGGTCACACCGGTTCCGACCAGCGGGATGGCGCTAAACAGATTGGTGATCACAGTCGCACCCCAGAAGCTCATCTGACCCCAGGGCAGAACGTAACCCATGAACGCCGTCGCCATCATCGCCAAAATCAGCATGACGCCAAAAATCCAGACGATTTCACGGGGCGACTTGAAGGAGCCGAAATACATGCCGCGGAACATATGGATGTAGACCAGAATAAAGAACATCGAGCTGCCGTTCATATGCAGATAGCGCAGCAGCCAGCCGTAGTTGACATCGCGCATGATCCGTTCGACGGAATCAAAAGCGTAATCCACATGGGCGGTATATTGCATGGCCAAAACGATGCCGGTGGCGATCATGATAACCATGACGATCCCGGCCAGGGAGCCGAAGTTCCACCAGTAATTCAGATTGCGCGGGGTCGGATAGTTGGAACCAACGGAATCGTCGATGAACGAGAAGATCGGCAGGCGGTATTCGATCCACCGGACAATCGGGTATTTCCATTGACGCTGTTTGTCGGGAGTGCTCATGGGTCGGTCTCCTACCCGATATAAATGGATGTGTCGTCGATGAAGGCATAGGGCGGAATCACCAGGTTTTTCGGTGCCGGTCCCTTGCGAATGCGACCAGACGTATCGTAGTGGGAACCGTGGCAAGGGCAGAACCAGCCGTTGAAGTCGCCTTTCGGCTCACCCGGTTTGTTGCCCAGCGGAATGCAGCCCAAGTGGGTGCAGATGCCGATCATGATCAGCCATTCGGTTCTTTGTACCCGGTCGGCGTCATTTTGCGGATCGATCAGATCGGCGCTGTCGTCGGCAATCGCGGTTTTTATTTCCTCGCCCGTACGGCGGCGCACGAACACCGGCTTGCCGCGCCAGACAACGGTAATCGCCTGGCCCACATCGAGCGACGACAGATCGACCTCGGTGGAAGAAAGCGCCCGCACGTCGGCGGCGGGGTTCATGCTGTCGATCAGCGGCCAGGCGGCCAGGGCGGTGCCGACAATGCCTACGGTAGACGTGGCGATGACCAGAAAATCACGGCGACTGCCGTCGGTTTCGTCATCCTCGGGAATGGTGCTCGATACATCGGTCATGAAAGAACCTCTCATGAGAATTTTTCTCAGTGTGGGCCAGGCGCGACCGGCACAGCCCGTGGAAGCATTTGCCTTATGTCGGCAAACACGGCAAAGGGTATAGTGCAATCAGGCTCTATTGCATAGGGCATTGTCAATGCTCCTGTATAATACATTAGGTAAATCTGATAAACATTGATTTAAATCATTGTTTCAATACAGCCGATAATTTTCTCCGACCCTGTGGAACCAGATCATGCGATTGGCCCTTTTTCAGCCCGATATCCCGCAGAATACCGGCACCCTGCTGCGCACGGCGGCTTGCCTGGGGGTGGTTGTGGACCTGATCGAACCCTGCGGTTTCGTTTTTTCGGAAAAAGGGTTGAAGCGCGCCGGCATGGATTATCTGGCCGCCGTCGAACTTGTTCGCCACCTGTCGTGGCAGGCTTTCGCCGAATCTGATACTCGCCGTCAGGGGCGGCTGGTGCTGCTATCAACCCGGTCCGCGACCCCTTACACCGACGTTAAATTTACCGCCCACGATATCCTCATGGTCGGACGGGAAAGTGCCGGGGTGCCCGATGATGTGTACCAATCGGCCGATCTGACCGTGACCATCCCCATGGCCCCCGACAGCCGCAGCCTAAACGTCGCCATCGCGGCTGCCATGGTTCTGGGCGAGGCCCTGCGCCAGATCGCGCAGAAGGATGGCGGTAAATAAATCCAGGTGGCCGCCGCCACCGTTCTTGAACAGGGTGATGTCTTCGACCGACGCGCGGCCCGCCACCGTTGACTGTGCCAGTTCAAACAAATCACCCCTGATGTGATCTTCGGAAATGATCCCGCTGGCCATTGGTTGGGCCAGATCACCACATTCAGTGACCGTAAATCGCCGGGTATCGACGAAAACGGCAGATCTCAGGATCGCCCCGTCATCGGCCTCGCGCATGTGCCGGGTAAAGCCACCGACCAGATCCAGATGACATCCCGGGTGCAGCCAGTCTCCGCGGATCATGGGCTCCATCGACCGGGTGGCGCAACTGATGACATGAGCCTGGCCGACGGCGGCCGGTAAATCCGGGGCCATGGAAATGTCTATATCGACCAATTCGGCAACCAGTTTTTCGGCCCGCGTTGTTGTCCGATTCCAGACCAGGACCCGTTCGATGGAGGGCCGGGCCGCCCGGTGCGCCGCGATCAGATGGGGGGCCATGGCCCCGGCCCCGACCATCAACAGCACCCGGGCATCAACGGGTGCCAGATAACGCGCCGCCAGCCCCGAATCCGCCGCGGTTTTGCGCACCGTCAGGGCCGCCCCGTCGATCATCGCCAGGGGCGCTCCACCCCGGCCGTCAAACAGTGTGAACAGGCCCTGGACCGTCGGCCTTGATCTGTTTTGCGGATACAGGGTCATCACCTTGACTCCCATGGCCTGGTCCGGCAGCCAGGCCGACCAGACAATCATGCCGTCCTGGCCTTGCTCTAAAAGCTGCCGCTCGACGATCGGCATCGGACCCCGGTGGGCCTCGTCGAGAGCGTCCATTAAAGTCGAATAATCGAGCAGCCGGTGAACATCCTGGGCCGAAAAATTCTGCATGAGCTCTCTTAATCCAGCTCCTTGTGCAGATTTCGGTACGACGTGGCAAATCCGACAATGTCTTTCAGCCGGGCCAGACATTGATCGTGATCGGCGCGAAAATCTCCGGCCTGCCACCAGCTTTCGACCAGCTTTAAATTCTGGCCAATGGTCGGGCCTGGCGCCATACCCAGGTCCAAGGCGTCCTGGCCGCTCAACGGAAAACGCACGGTTGTCCAGGTGTCGGCGGCATCGATCAGGGCCAGCCAGGCGTCTGTGCGGTCAGCCGGATGGCGCGGCTCGGCGGCCAATTCGGCGGCCCAGGCGAGCAGGGTCAGGTCGCGAAATTCATCTGCACCAAGATTGTGCAAGGCGCGGCGGATCGTCGCCTGATCCATATCCCAAGACGGCGTGATGGGAGGGGCGATCAGGGCCGCCAGCCGATTGCTGTCCTGGTTCGACAGGCGCAACCGCCCGGTCGTTTGATGATCGGGATTATCCGTGCTGGTGCCTATGACGGCGGCCAACCGGCGCAGGTTATCGGGTTCGACGCTATCGACTTTAATGGCCGTGGTTTCAAGCCAGCTAATCATGCGCAGGCGGCCGAAATCGACCGCTTCGGGTAAAATATGTTCCAGCACGCGAACCCCCTGCATCAGCAACAGGGTATCGGCCGGGTTTGGCGCCGCCATAATCTTGAACAACTCGGCGGAAATCCGCTCTGCCGACAGTTCGGTCAGGCGCGGTGCCAGCAACCGACAGGCGGCCAGGGCGTCGATATCCAGCGGCGGCCGGCCATAGACCGCCTGCATGCGAAAAAACCGCAACAGGCGCAGGATATCTTCCTCTATTCGATCCCTGGCGACGCCGACAAACTTGATCCGCCGGTCGCCCAGATCTTCCAGGCCGCCGAGAGGATCGTAAATATCGCCCGCAACAGTGCACGACAGGGTGTTGATGGTGAAATCCCGGCGCAGGGCGTCGGCGACCCAGTCGTCGGTAAAGGCGACTTTCGCATGACGGCCATAATTTTCAAGATCGATGCGCAGGGTGGTGACTTCGAAACGGTGCTCGCCGATGACGGCGGTAATGGTGCCGTGGTCGATGCCGGTGGGGTATACTTTAATGCCTGCCGCCTCGAGCAGTTCGATCACCCGTTCGGGCACATCGGGGGTGGCGATATCAACATCGGTGACCGGCATTTTCAGGATACTGTCGCGCACGCAGCCACCGATAAACCGGGCTTCACGCCCCGCCCCGTTCAGGGCCGCCATGACCGCCTGGGTTTCCGGCCGGGTCATCCAGTCGGTCGGGGCCAGTTTTCCGGTCGGACTGGCCGGGTTGTCGCTCAAGGCTTTTTGACCATGCCGCCGGGAACAATCTTGCCGTCTTGCAAATAAGGCGCCCGGTAGGTGCCGTCCGGTTCCGTGCCGTCCAGGAAGGCGACCGTGGCCAGGCCCATGGTCATTAACACAAAACCGGCGACAATCAGCCGGAACCAGGGGCCCTGGGCAAAAATGTCCCGTGCCGGACCATGTTCACCGGGCCGCACACGGGTCATATAGGCCCACAGCAGGAACAACAGGCCCGGCAGCAAAAGAGGCAAAACGAATTGCACAAGAATTCTCATGTTTTCAGCACCTGATACAGATTAATCAACATACCGGCGGTCGCCCCCCAGATATAATAATCCCCGTAGGGCATGGCGTAGAATTCCCGTTCCCTGCCTTCGAACACGCGGCAATGGCGTTGGTGATTGGCCGGGTCGAGCAGAAAATCCAGCGGCACTTCGAAGACCTCGGCGACCTCAAATGAATCCGGTGACAGATCAAAAGGTGGCGTGATCAGGGCGACCACCGGGGTAATGCTGAACCCTGTGCGGGTCTCGTAAATATCAAGCTCGCCAACCACGTCGATATGGCGGCGGTGCAGGCCGGTTTCCTCCTCGGTTTCGCGGAGGGCGGTGGCTTGCGCAGTGTCATCGTCGGGTTCGCTGTGGCCGCCGGGAAAGCTCACTTGACCCGGATGGTGGTCCAGATGATCGGTCCGCCGGGTCAGCAGCACGGTCATGCCGTCGGCGCGCTCGACCAGACCGATCAGCACCGCCGCCGGGGTCAGTGGCAAGGACCCGTGCATTCCGGGGTTCAGATCGTAGTCGCCCCGCAGGCCCGATCCGGGCTGGCCCAGCCGTTCGATAATGCGCTGCCGGTCGATCAAGTGTTCGCCTCGTATGTGCCGATGGTGAAGAAATGCCCGTCGCTCCACACACCCAGGCTGCGCCCACCGGATGTTTCGTGTTCGACCGCCAGTTCGACCAGGTCATAGAAAACCGGTCGATTGATTTTCGCCTCCAGGGGTAGTTTTTCACCGCCCCGGACCCGCACGTATGGCGATGGCTCGCCGGTTTGCCGGTCGGTGATGACCCGGATCGGATGCTCCGGCCCGGCGACCAGGGTATCGCCGACGTTGGTTTCAAAGTGCAGTTTCTGGCTTTCGCCGGCGCCCTCGACGGTCATGACAATGGCCATGAAGGGGGCGTCATCGACCTGGATGCGGCCTTTTTCGACCGGCGTGATCAGATAGAAATCGCCTTTTTCATCTCGTTGCAGGACCGTCGAAAACAACTTTACCAATTCAATGCGACCGATGGGCGAGCCGTGATAATGCCACTGGCCGGTGCGATCAATACGAATATCGAACTCGCCACAGATCGCATCCAGGGGCAACCTGTCTGGCGGTGGCTTGTTGGCGGCAGAGCCGCTATCGTGATCGTGAACTGTCATCAAACGTCCAAATGTGTTCTCTATGATAGTGTTATAGCAAAAGCATGAGGGATTTATTCGTGAAAGACGATATTGAAAAAACCGGCGAGGCGGATTTCGAGGCGATAGAGCGGCTATCCGGGCTGTTCGGTGATGCCAAAGCGGGCATCGGCAAGGTTATCTTCGGTCAGCAACAGGTGATTGAAGAGACCCTGATCACGCTGCTGTCCGGTGGACACTTGTTGCTGGTCGGCGTGCCCGGTCTCGGCAAGACCCTGCTGGTCGAAACTCTGGGCCAGGTGTTTGGCCTGGCCGAACGGCGGGTGCAGTTTACCCCCGATTTGATGCCAGCCGATATTCTCGGTTCCGAAGTGCTCGATGAAGACGCCAAGGGCAAGCGCAGTTTCCGCTTTATCGAAGGTCCCGTGTTCAGCCAGTTGCTCATGGCCGATGAAATCAACCGGGCCAGTCCGCGCACCCAGTCGGCCCTGCTGCAAGCCATGCAGGAACACCGGGTCTCTGTGGCCGGGCATTATCATCAGTTGCCAAGCCCCTTTCATGTGCTGGCGACGCAAAACCCGATTGAGCAGGAAGGCACCTATCCCCTGCCCGAAGCCCAGTTGGACCGGTTCTTAATGCAGGTCGATATCGGCTATCCGGAACGGCAAGCCGAACACCAGATTCTGATCGCCACCACCGGGCCCGATGAACAGATCGCCGACAAGGTGCTAACCGCCGATCAGTTGCTAGACACCCAGAAATTGATCCGCCACGTACCGGTCAGCCAGGGGGTGACCGATGCCATTCTGGAATTGGTGCGCCAGGGCCGGCCGGAAACGTCTGATCTGGATGACATCAAACGCACCGTCGCCTGGGGGCCTGGGCCACGGGCCTCGCAAGCCCTGATGCGGGCCGTGCGCGCCCGCGCCGTCATTCAGGGCCGCCTGTCGCCTTCCGTCGATGATGTGCTGGCCCTGGCTCATCCGATCCTGCGCCACCGCATGGCCCTGACTTTTGCCGCCCGCGCCGAAGGCGGTACGATCAGTCATACTATTGATTTATTGCAGGAGCGACTGGGCTGACCACGACAACTTTGCATCACCGGGCCGATGAACTGGCGGCGCACCTGCCGCCGCTGCTGGTCAATGCCGAACGGGTCGCCGCCACGGTGGCCCAGGGCGTGCATGGCCGACGGCGCACCGGCCAGGGCGACTCATTTTGGCAATTCAGGCCCTACCAATGGGGCGACAGGGTCGCCGATATAGACTGGCGGCGCTCGGCCCGTTCGGATTCCCTGTACGTGCGTGAAACCGAATGGGACGCGGCTGAAAGCGTCTGGCTGTGGCGCGATGGTTCGGGCTCGATGGAGTATTCATCAACTCCCCATCACCCGGAAAAATCCGACCGGGCGGCGCTGTTGCTGGTGGCGCTCGCCGCCCTGCTGGTGCGGGGTCACGAAAGGGTCGCCCTGCTGGGTCAGGAACAGCCCCCATCGAGCGGTCGCGGCACGCTCATGCGTCTGGCTGCCGAACCGGCGACGACCCTGGTCCGGCAATCCTTGCCCCGGCATAGCGCCCTTGTGCTGATCGGGGATTTCCTGTCGCCCATGGAAGACTTGAGCGCCCTCATCGGCGCTTATGCCAGTGCCGGAATCCGTGGCCATTTATTACAGGTACTGGACCCGGCGGAAGAGGCCCTGCCGTTTGCCGGTCGGGTCTTATTCAAGGGCCTGGAAAATGACGGCCAGATCCTGTTCGGCAGATGCGAAAGTGTGCGTGCGGACTACCAGAAGGCGATGGCGCAACATCGTCAGCAAGTGCGTGATCTGGCCGCCTCGGTCGGCTGGACATTCGCCCTGCACCATACCGACCGGGCGCCGGAAACCGCCCTGCTGGCCTTGTATCTGGCCCTGGCCGGGACGGGCAAATAAATTATGGGGCCGATTTCATTTCTAAGCCCACTGGCGTTGCTGGGGCTGGCCGCAGTCCCCCTGTTGTGGTGGTTGCTGCGGCTGACGCCCCCGGCCCCCCGAACGCTTGAATTTCCACCCATCATGATTCTGTTGCGGTTGCTGCCGGGACGGCAGATATCGGCCCATTCGCCCCTGTGGCTGTTGCTGCTGCGCCTGACCCTGTTGCTGGCGATTATTTTCGCCGCCGCCGACCCGGTCCTGAACCCGGCCAACAGGCTTTTTGGCGAGGGTCCTTTGAGTCTGGTCATCGATGAAGGGTGGGCCGCCGCCAAAAACTGGAATCTGCGCCGCCAGGCCCTGACCCGGTTGATCGAACAGGCGGGGCGGGAAGATCGGTCGGTAATCCTGGCCCGCACGTCTCAACCGGCGGCCCAAATAATGAGCGCCTCGGCGGCGGCGAGAGTGGTCGCGGACCTGTTGCCGAAACCCTGGTCTGTGGATCGGAAACCGGTGCTGGAGAGTTTGCAAAGCCTGCTTGTCAACGAACCTCCGGGACCGATCGTCTGGCTGAGCGACGGCATCGGCGATGAAATGACGGACGCTCAAATTAATGCCCTGGCGGGATATGGTGATTTAAGCATCATCGCCGACCGGCCCCGGACCCTGCCGGTCATCCTTTCGCCAGCCGATGCCAGGAGGGCTCAAATCCAGTTGACCCTTTCCCGTTTGCAGTCGCGGCAGCAGGGTTCCTACCGGTTGCTGGCGCGGGATGCCGGGGGGGCGCTGCTGGCGAGCCGGATGGTATCAATCAGCGCTGGCGAGAGGGTTGCGAAAATCTCCCTGGATTTACCGACGGAACTGAGAAACCGTTTGGCCCGCCTTGAAATTGCCGATGAACACACCGCCGCGTCGGTATTGCTGATCGACGAAAGCTGGGCCCGCCGACCGGTCGGCCTGGCCCTGCCGCCCGGCGAAACTTCGTCGGATATCGGCCAATCGGCGCAACCCTTGCTCAGCCCGCTGTATTACCTGGACCGTGCCTTGCAGCCCCTCGGTGAAGTCCGCACGGCACCGCTTCAGGATCTGTTACGGCGACCCCTGGCGGTCCTGGTGTTGGCCGATTTCGGTCGATTGGGTGGGGCCGTTCAGGATCAATTGACGGCCTGGATGGAACAGGGCGGGCTGCTGTTGCGGTTTGCCGGACCCAATCTGGCCAATGCCATCGACCGCGGTGCGGCGACCGGCCAGGACAAATCGTTACTGTTGCCGTTGCCGGTGCGCGGCGGCGCGCGCACTCTCGGCGGTGTCCTGTCCTGGGACAAACCGGTCGGCCTGGCCGCATTTGGCGACGACAGCCCGTTCTTCGGCCTTGCCGTCG
>CBFDVE010000079.1:0-8859 GCA_965613205.1 uncultured Rhodospirillaceae bacterium | reverse complement strand
CGTTACATTGGGCAATTCAAGCAGGGATTTGAACTGCGGATTGTTGTCCAGATCAGCCGCCGTGCCGGTCAGGGCGACGGTCGTGCCGGTCGGTAACTCATCGATAATCTGCCGGTAAAGGGTGACCGGACTCTGTTTCGCCCCGACCGCCGAAAAAGGTTGAATCAACACATCAGGCGTGTCCGGTAACGCTTTCAAATTCAAAGATAGTTTGACCACGGGGGCCGGTTCGACATTTCCACATAACCAGTCGGCAAAGTGGCTCCAGCGCAGGACCTTGTCGGTGTCGATGGGGCCGCTGTCAAACAGCCGGTCGTAGAGCATCCTGTTGCGGATTAGCGCCCGGTCGTGCTTGGGCCAGGGGCGGGGTTCCATGGCCAGGGCGGAACCGGGTGCGGCGGCGGCGATCAGGCTTTCATCGAGATCAGGATGGCGCAGGAAGTCGGTGGAAATGACCAGTCGGTAATGGTTTTGGTACAGTGATTTGACCTGTCGCCAGCGGTAGGCGAGGGACCCGCGCAACAGGTCGAAATCGACCGCCAGAATAATAACTTCCGGCGGCAGCAGGAACGCCATTTTGGCGCTCTCGCGCCGCAGCAACAGGGTCACCGGCTCGCCTTTTTCAGCCAGTCGGATCAGGCGCGGTAAAATAAGGGAAAACAGCACCGTATCGCCCAATCCCCCGGCGGAAACGATCAATACTCCGCTGGCCGCCGGGCGTTTGTAAAAACGTCTGACAAGACAGAATATCCGGTCCTGAATGTGAAAGATCTTGATCATCTAATAGGCCGCGTAGGGTTTTTCCTCGACCAGGCGCGAGCCCAGGTAGTCATTGATCCGCCGTTTCACGGCCATTCGGCTGTCGTTGGTGATATAGACGGAGCGGGCCAGTTTGACGAAAGTATCGCCGAATTCACCGGCCCGTTCGCAATCACGGATATCGTCTTCGATTCGCCACAATGTCTGGTTAATGGATTTAAGTTCCGCAGTCAGGTCTGTCAGTTGATCGGTGCCGGGGATCGCGGAATCACGGAGGCCGGTCAGCGTGTCATATTCCAGGCGGATATTTTTCAGCTTGTCGGCATCGGAAATACGATCAAGCTTGATGGCGAGAATAGTGATCTTGTCGATCAGTTCACCCGGAGATATTTCAACAGACAGGGTGTGGGACACTGTATTCTCCTGGAAATGTCGTTTGAGAAATTAAAATGTATACAGCATTCGGTTTGGCGCAAAAGCCGTTTCTGCTAGATTACGGGAAATCCTGTTAACCTTGTTACGCTTGGGAACTTTATCGATGATTAGATTGATCGCATTTGCTGTTGTTTTTCTTGTCAATTTCGGGCCGGTGCAGGCTGCGGAACAAAAGGCGGTGCCGGGAACCCGGCAGCAGCTTCAACTGTCCTATGCTCCCCTGGTGCGCTCTGCGGCGCCGGCGGTGGTCAACATATTCACCAAAAAAGTGGTCCGCTCGCGACAGGTCCTGCCGCTGTTTGACGATCCTTTCTTTCGCCGTTTCTTTGGCGATACACCGGGCCTGACCGTGCCCCGAGAGCGACTGGAAAACTCGCTCGGCTCCGGTGTTATCGTCCATGGCAGCGGCGTTATCGTGACCAATTTTCATGTCATCGAAGGGGCCAGGGAAATATCCGTGGTGCTGGCCGACCGGCGCAAGTATGTCGCCAAAGTGGTCGGGTCCGACAAACGCACCGATCTGGCCGTGCTCAGGATAGATCCGGGCAATGAAACCCTGCCGTTTCTGGAACTGGCCAATTCCGATGATCTGGAAGTCGGCGATATCGTCCTGGCCATCGGCAATCCCTTCGGCGTCGGTCAAACCGTGACCAGCGGCATTGTTTCCGGATTGTCCAGAGCCGGTATCAATTCATCTGATTTCTCGCTCTTTATCCAGACTGACGCGGCGATCAATCCGGGTAATTCCGGCGGTGCCCTGGTTGGCATGGACGGTCGCCTGGTCGGCATCAATACGGCGATTTTTTCCAAAAGCGGCGGCTCGCTCGGGATTGGCTTCGCGATACCGTCGAACATGGTCCGCACGGTCATCGCCGGCACCGTTCGGGGCGGCCATCTGGTGCGTTCCTGGCTCGGGGCCTGGGGCCAGACCGTGACCCCGGAAATCGCCGAAAGCATTGGCATGGCGCTGCCCCGTGGCGTGCTGATCAAGACCATCTATGCCAACAGCCCGGCCCACTCCGCCGGGCTGAAATTGGGTGATATTGTTCTTGATGTTGATGGCCACGAAGTAAACCAGCCGAAATCCCTGAACTACCGGTTCGCCACCCTGAAAATCGGCGGTACGGCGGTCTTGAAAATCTTGCGCAAAGGCGAGACCGTTGAGCTCACCGTTGCCCTGCAGGCACCGCCCGAAGATCCGCCCCGGAATGTCACCACAATCAGCGGTCAGCACCCATTCAGCGGCTCGGTTGTGGCCAATATGTCGCCCGCCCTGGCCGATGAAATGGGCCTTCGGTCCTTTCAGGCCGGGGTCTTCATTCTACGTATAAAACAACAATCGACCGCCGTGCGAATTGGATTCCAACCCGGCGACAAGATCGAGAGAATAAATGACCAGGCCATTAGCTCCGTCGCCCAGCTACTGGAAACGCTGGATAATAACGTCGGTCGCTGGCAGATCAGCGTCAGGCGTGGCGGTAAAATCCGCCGGGTGACGATCAACAAATGAACACGCTGTTTGAATCCCAGGCCCCCAGACCCCTGGCCGACAGGCTCAGGCCTGCCGGGCTGGGCCAGGTCGTCGGCCAGGATCATTTACTGCAAGATGATGCCCCGATCGGTCGGATGCGGGTGGCCGGAACCATGACATCGATCATTCTGTGGGGACCGCCAGGCACAGGCAAAACCACTATCGCCCGCCTGCTGGCGGCCCATACGGACCTGCATTTCGAACCCTTGTCCGCCGTTTTTACCGGCGTTGCCGATTTGCGCAAGGTGTTCGAGGCCGCCAGGGGCCGCCGGGCCGGGGGCCAGGGCACCTTGCTGTTTATCGATGAAGTTCACCGTTTCAACCGGGCCCAGCAGGATGGTTTCCTGCCCTATGTGGAAGACGGCACCATTATCCTGGTCGGCGCAACCACGGAAAATCCATCGTTTGAGCTCAACGCCGCCTTGCTGTCTCGCTGCCAGGTCATGGTGCTGTCGCGGCTGGATGATAACGCCCTGGAACAGTTGCTGGCGCGCGGCGAAGACCTGGAAGGTCGGCAATTGCCCCTGGACGGCGATGCCCGCGCCGCCTTACGCGCCATGGCCGATGGCGATGGCCGGTATCTTTTGAATATGGCCGAGGCCCTGTTCGCCCTGCCCCATGGGCCGGAAATGGATACCGCCGCCCTGGCCCAGGCGGTGCAGAAGCGGATGCCGCTATATGATAAATCCCAGGAAGGCCACTACAATCTGATCAGCGCCCTGCACAAGTCCCTGCGCGGGTCCGACACCGATGCCGCGCTTTACTGGTTTGCCCGCATGGTGGCCGGGGGCGAAGACCCGCACTATATCGCCAGAAGGCTGGTGCGTTTCGCCGTCGAAGACATCGGCCTGGCCGATCCCCAGGCCTTGCCCCAGTCGATCGCCGCCTGGCAGGCGTTCGAACGGCTGGGCAGCCCGGAGGGAGAACTGGCCCTGGTCCAATGCGTCATATACCTGGCCACGGCGCCGAAATCCAATGCCGCCTATAAATCGCAAAAGGCGGCGGCGCGGGCGGCCCGGCAAACCGGCTCGCTGACCCCGCCGAAGCATATTCTCAACGCCCCCACATCGCTGATGAAAGACCTGGGCTATGGCAAGGATTACGCCTATGACCATGACGTAGAAGACGGTTTTTCCGGGCAAAATTATTTTCCCGACGGCATGGCCCGGCAGCGTTTTTACCAGCCCCGCGACCGGGGTTTTGAAAGAGATATCGGCAAACGACTGGCCTATTGGGATAAGCTGCGGACGCAAAGGAACGATCAGCCATGAGCGCCAAAATGATCCTGTTTGTGGCCGCAGGCGGGGCCGCCGGATCGGTCGCCCGCTACCTGATGATGAGCCTGGTCGGTTATTTCACTCAACCGGGCTTTCCCTATGCCACCCTGGCGGTCAACGTCATTGGTGGATTTATCCTCGGCTGCATCATCGAAATTCTCGCCCTTTCCTGGTCGCCAGGCCCGGAAGTGCGAGCGCTGGTGGTGATCGGTGTGCTTGGCGGCTTTACCACGTTTTCGACCTTTTCCATGGACCTGTTTTATCTGTTCGAACGAAGCCAGTATTCGGCAGCGGGCCTGTACGTTGCGGCATCGGTCATTTTGTCGGTGATCGGCCTGGCGCTCGGCATCATGCTGTGGCGGCAGATATTGTCTTGAGCGGCGTCGTTTCCATCGCCGTCAGTGACGACGAAGCCGACCTGCGCCTGGATCGCTGGTTCAGGCGTCACTATCCGCAGGTGTCCCATATTCGATTGCAGAAACTGTTGCGCAGCGGTCAGGTCCGGGTCGATGGCAAACGGGTCAAGGCCAACGCAAGGATTTCACCGGATCAGATGATCCGGGTGCCACCGCTCGGCGATGCGCCCGAACGCAAGGCTCCGCCGTCGGCCTCCACTGATACCCTTCTGCAAGACAGAATCCTGCATATAGACGATCATGTCATTGTTCTCGACAAGCCCCCCGGCCTGGCCGTGCAGGGCGGTACCGGGATCACCCGCAGTGTCGATGGGATGCTCGATACGCTCAGGTTCGATCATCCCGACCGGCCCCGGCTGGTGCATCGGCTGGACAAGGATACGTCCGGTATTTTGTTGCTCGCCCGCAGTCCAGGGGTGGCGGCGAAACTGGCCAAATCGTTCCGTTCCCGCGATACCCGCAAAATTTACTGGGCCGTGGTGGTCGGCGTGCCGGACCTGAAGGCCGGGCGCATCAACATGGCTCTGGCCAAGCTGCCGGGCAAAAAAGGCGAGCGCATGGTGCCTGATGAAGCGGTTGGAAAAAAGGCCTCGACCCTGTTTCGAGTTATTGAACGGGCCAGTCGCCAGGCCGCCTGGGTGCATCTGGAACCGCTGACCGGACGGACCCATCAGTTGCGGGTACACATGGCTGAAACCGGCACCCCCATTCATGGCGACGGCAAGTACGGCGCGGCGCAAGCCTTCATCGCCGGACAGGGATTAAGTCGAAAATTGCATCTGCACGCCCGCGCCCTGCGCATCCCCCATCCGGGTAAAAGCGGCAGCCTGGAAGTGTTTGCCCCCCTGCCCGATCATATGCGGGCAACGTGGCAATTTCTGGGATTTGAAGAAAATGCCGATGACGACCCGTTTTCGGAAAACATGGACCAGTGACCTAAAAGGGTGATTATCTATTTTCATTGGTATAGAATTGCGCGCAGACGGAAGCGCTGAACAAGCAGGGGAGGACACGCCATGCGCCTGTTGTTGGTGGAAGATAATCAACGGCTTGCACAGACGACCAAAGAAGGCCTGGAAAAGGAATCTTTCGCCGTCGATTGCTTCGGCACCGCGAAAGAAGCCGATCTGGCCCTGCAGACCGTATCCTATGATGCCGTTGTCCTCGACCTGGGGCTGCCCGATGGTGACGGGCTGACAATCCTGAGTGATTTGCGGGCCAATCAAGATTCCACTCCGGTGCTGATTTTAACGGCGCGGGACGGCGTCGAAGACCGGGTCAAAGGGCTGGACGCCGGGGCCGATGATTACCTGTTAAAGCCTTTCGCCATGGAAGAACTGGTGGCGCGCACACGGGCCTTGCTGCGCCGTCCCGGCGGGGTGCTGGGGCAAACCCTGACCGCAGGCAATGTATCTTTCGATACCACCGCCCGTGAGGTCCGCGTCGGCGCGGCGCCGATCGCCATCTCCAGGCGCGAAATGGGTGTTCTGGAACAACTGATGCGGCGTTATGGCCGGGTCGTGCCGAAAGCCGTGCTGGAAGACAAAATGTACGGTTTCGGCGAAGAAGTGACCTCTAATTCGGTCGAGGTTCATATTTCCAGGTTGCGCAAGCGCTTGGCCAGCGTTGAGGCGACCATTAACATTCATACCCTGCGTGGTGTCGGCTATTTATTGTCCGAAGAAGAAGTCTGAAACCGGATCGGTCCATGAACAGCTTAAGTGAGCATGAGCCAACGCCGAGCCCGGCATCGAAAAAAGACTTGCTCTTACTGGCATTGATCAGCGGCCTGGCGTTGGCCGGGTTAATCGTGATTCGGCAAACTTTCGAGGTCCTGAACAATCAATCGACGATTTTTTCTCTGGTTTTAATCTGGGGTCTGGCATGTGTCCTGTTCTTTACGTTTCGGCGTTGGCAGGAAGCGCAGGAAATCAGGGCGGTTCTGACGGCGAAACTATCCGACGTTGAAACCAGGGAAGATCAGCGCCAGCAAAAGTCCAGCGAGGATTATCAGGCGCGCATTCAGAGACTATCCAGCCTGGGCACCTGGGAGCTCGATATCAACAACACCCGATTGAAGTGGTCAGACGATGTCTTCACCATTTTTGGCGTCGATCGCGAAGATGGCTTCCTCAACTACGATCAATATCTGAAAACCATTCATCACGATGATCGTCCGGTTGTCGAAGAAGCAATTTCTGAATGTCTGCGGGAAAGAAAACCTTATGCCATCGACTATCGGATCATCACCCCCAACGGCGACATTCGCATTGTGTTCGAGCAAAATCGACCGATTATTGAAGACGACCGCCCGGTCGGTATTTCCGGCACCATTGTCGATGCGACCGAAAAGAAACTTTCAGAAACCGATCTTCGTGATCAGTATGGCATGTTGCAATTTTTGATCGACGCCATCCCCATTCCGGTCTTCCACAAGAATGAAAACGGGATATTTGAAAGCTGCAATAAGTCGTTTGAAGAATTCTTCGGTGTGCCCCGGCTCAGCGTCATCGGCAATACCGTATTTGATTTCCTGCCTGAAAGTCAGGCAATCGAGGCCGATACCGCCGACAAGTCATTGGTCCGGCTGGGCTGCGCACTGACCTATGAAGCCAAGGAAATTAACGGCAGTGGTGATCCGCACGACGTTATTTATTACAAAACACCGCTCAGTAATCCCGATGGCTCTTCGGGCGGGATCATCGCCGCCATGCTTGATATTTCTGAACGCAAACACATGGAAGCGGCGTTGCGGGAAAGCGAAAAACGATTTCGTATTATCGCCGAATCATCGTCCGACTGGTTTTGGGAGACCGACGAAAATCACAAGTTTATCTATGTGTCGGAGCGCTATCAGGAGATTTTGGGCCAGTCACCGGAAAGTGTTTTTGGCAGAAGCCGGTGGGATTTGTCGAGCAATGGTCTGCAAGAACAGGCCAAAGAGAAATGGCGCGTCCATATTGCCGACTTAAATTCCCATCAGCCTTTTCGGGATTTTGTCTATCTGTTCAAAACCGGCGATGGATCGACCCGGAATGTCAAGATCAGTGGCATCCCGGTATTTGACGATGCCAACATGTTTCGCGGGTATCGCGGGTCGGGCACCGATGTCACCGAACACATCCGTGTCGAAGTGGCTTTGCGTGAAAGTGAAGAACGGCACCGGAATTTCGCCGCCGATGTGGCCCATGAATTGCGCACCCCGTTGGCTGTACTACGAACAAATCTGGATAATTTTGAAGACACCGAACAGGTCAAGACCCTGCGGCTGGATGTCGATGGCATGACCCGCATGGTAACCCAGTTGCTGGCCGCCACCCGGATCGAAACCTATGTCGCGGCGGACTCGTTTGTCAGCGTCAACCTGGCCGATGTTTGCTTACATGTGGCGACTTTGCTGGGGCCAATTGCGATCAAGGAACAGCGATCCATCGAGGTCCTCGGCGGCGAAGACACGCAACTCATTCAGGGCATTCAGGAATCTCTTGAACAGGCGGTCAGAAATCTGGCCGAAAACGCCATTCGCTATTCGTCGCGCGGAACAGTCATTTCCCTGAAACTGGGCCAGCTTGAGGACATTCCCTATATCAGTGTCATCGACCGCGGGCGGGGAATTCCAAAAGAACAGCGCGAAGCCATTTTCGAGAGGTTTCTCAGGGCCGACCGGCGCACCGGGGGTGCCGGGCTGGGGTTATCAATTGTCAAGCGCACGGTTGAAAACCATAATGCGGAAATCGCCATTGATGATACGCCGGGGGGCGGTGCCACATTCACCATTCGATTCCCGAAAAGTGATGCTGCCTTGCAAGATATGGAAGTCGCCTGAAATTTTTGAGTCCTTAAGGTTGTTGTCATATTAGAGGACTATAACGAACTGCGATCAGGGATGATTTGGAGGAGTGCGGCAGGAGCCAAATCGATTATGATTGTTGAGATGAAGAAGATTCGTACCTGTGTGATATTTCTGGGCCTGGTTGCGGCTCTTGTGATCGTGTCCGGCGGCAAACAGTCTGTCCAGGCAGCCGATTCAGTATGCCCGCAAATTCCCTCGATCAAATGGTGGGGTAAGACCACTCATCAGAAAATTGTCAACTATGTCGCCGCCAAACACGACGGCGACTGGATGCCCTATATCAGTAAGTGGAAACGGCAGTTGGTCAAAATGCAGGGCATTTACAAACGCGGCGGCACGGCGGTGTTCAAAAAGCAGGGCATTTCCATCGACGACAAGCAACTGCTGCAATACATCAAAGCCATTGAAGTACGCTTGCGTGCGACCCGTTGCCTGGCCTTGCTCGAATTCGAGCGGGATGCAGACGAACTGGACGGCATGTCGACCGCATCGGGTGACGATGAACTGGCCCCGGTAAGAAGCGACTGATCCAGATCAACCGGTCACCCGAACAACCCGATCGTGATAGGCCCGGCAGGCTGCGTCTGG
>CBFDVE010000078.1:0-8900 GCA_965613205.1 uncultured Rhodospirillaceae bacterium | reverse complement strand
AACCTTGCGCAAGGCAGCATCCAGCGCGTTGACCGGGCCATTGCCTTCGGCCACCGCCATGAACGGCTGGCCTTCCACTTCCAGCTTGACCGTGGCTTCCGACAGGGTGACCAGGTCGCCTCTGGCGTTCCAGCGGCGTTCGTCGATGACCCGGAAACTGGTGCCCTTGAAATAATCCGGCACCTGGCCCAGGGCCCGGCGGGCCAGCAGCTCGAAACTGGCCTCGGCGCCATCATAGGCGTAGCCGTTGAATTCCTGTTGTTTGACCAGCTCGACCAGATCGGCGATTTGGTCGCCGCTGTCTTCTACGTCCAGGCCGATTTCCCGCAACCGGGCCAGGATATTGGCCCGCCCGGCCTGGTCGGAAACGACAATATGGCGCTGATTGCCGACAATGGCCGGGTCAATATGTTCGTAAGTGCGCGGGTCTTTTTCGACCGCCGACACATGCAGGCCGCCCTTGTGGGCGAAGGCCGATTCACCGACGTAGGGTGCGCCATGATCGGCGGCCCGGTTCAGGCGTTCATCGAGAACCCGCGAGACATGGGTCAATTGGGCCATGTCTTCGGCAGATACGCCGGTTTCGAAGCCCATTTTCAGAACCAATGACGGGATGACGGTGATCAGATTGGCATTGCCGCAACGTTCGCCCAGGCCGTTCAGCGCACCCTGAACCTGACGCACCCCGGCGCGCACGGCGGCGAGAGAATTGGCCACCGCATTACCCGTGTCGTCGTGACAGTGGATACCCAGTTTTGGTCCGGGAATATGGGTGCAGACTTCGGTCACAATATCGGTGATTTCGTGGGGCAAGGTGCCGCCGTTGGTATCGCACAGGACAATCCAGCGGGCCCCGGCATCCAGTGCCGCCTTAAGGCAGCGCAGGGCAAATTCCGGGTTTTCCTTGTAGCCATCGAAAAAATGTTCCGCATCAAACAGCACTTCATCGACCCGCTCCGCGACATAGGAAATGCTGTCGGCGATCATCGCGATGTTCTCTTGCGCATCGATTTGCAGGGCCACATCGACATGGAAATCCCAGGTTTTGCCGACCATGCAAATGGCCGTGGTGCCGCCGCCCAGCAAGGCCCGCAGACCGGGGTCATTATCGGTGCTGCGACCGGCCCGCCGGGTCATGCCGAAGGCGGTCAGGCGGGCTCGTTTCAATTTCGGGGGTGATTTGAAAAAGGTATCATCGGTCGGGTTGGCGCCGGGCCAGCCGCCTTCAATATAATCGACCCCCAGCAAGTCAAGCTGCTCGGCGATCACCTGCTTGTCAGATGCGTTGAAATCGACGCCCCGGGTCTGGGCACCATCGCGCAGGGTACAGTCATATAGATAAACGCGATTGTCGCTCATGATTGGCCCGCTTCCGGTAAAAAAGGTCTAATACCTTGGGGCACTGAAAATAACAAGACATACCGAAGATTGCGCCGTCACTTATGATTGCTTCGATTTAACCAATAATTGTATAAAGTATTGTAAAGAACGACGTTTCCAACCAGGAGTGATCCCTAAAGTGTCAGACACCGGCCCGGACAGCGATCAATTCGAGGCCTTTCAGGAAAAGGTTCGGGGCAGCAACATTAATGTACAAACGTTGCTGGCGACCGACTATCTGAATCATTTCAACGAAATCGTCATGTTGCTGGAAATGGTCCCCGACATGCCTGAAATTCTGGAGGATGCCAAGGAATGGCACCCCCGTGGCTATCAGGAACACATGTTGCAAAGTTCCTTTTCCGACCGTGAACTGGCGGCGGAAGCTTATAATCATGTGCCGCAAAAATTCCGCCATCCATTCGAAAAAACTATCGCCCAAACCAACCAACTGATCGCCACCACAATTGAACGGCTGGAACGGGACCTTGAACGGGGCGACGAAGGCCTGTTGCGGGAAAATGCCGTCGCCCTCAGTCAGGTCATCCAGCGGCTGATGGAAATCGCTTCAGGCATCATCAACGGCAGCGCCTCGACCATGGATCAGGATGAAATCGATACCCTGATCGGATAGGCCCCTCTCCCGTCATTCCTGCGAAGGCAGGAATCCAAGGAGCCACCACAAAAACTGGATTCCTGCCTTCGCAGGAATGACGGGAAAAAATAATCTAGACTCGCCGCCAGGTGGTGCCCCCGGGGCCGTCTTCCAGCACCACACCTTTTTCCGCTAACTCGTCCCGAATACGATCAGATTCGGAGAAATCCTTAAGGGCACGGGCCTGGGTGCGTTGTTCGATCAGGTCGTCGATATCGGCTTCAGCGAGACCATTAGTTACTCGAAATGTAGCCGCATATGTCTTAATCTCAAGCTGTTCTGCCCCTACTTGCACAATCACATCTCGCCCTCTGAACCAGTCTTCTGGGTTTTGTTGCAGGAGCCCCAACAGGTTGGCCTGATCCAACAACATTTCTTTATATGTTGCTTTCTCAGATTTAGATTTTGCTCTATTCAAATTTCCTACGAGGATATGCAAATAACTTATCGCGCGCGGCGTATTCAGATCGTCGGAAAGTATTACTTTTACTGGCGTTCCATCGGAGCCATCAAATAATTCTACATCTGGACCCTCGATTAGCGGTACATCCGCTACCTTTCTTAGGGCACCGTAAAATTTGTCCAGTTCTTTCTTAGCATTGGCAATTCCGGATTTGGTGAAATTCATGGGTTGGCGATAGTGGGTCTTAAGCAGCGCCAGCCGGATCGCTTCGCCGGGGAATTCTTTCAACAAGTCGTTGACGGTGTAGAAATTGCCCAGACTTTTCGACATCTTTTCGCCTTCGACCATGACGTAACCGTTGTGCATCCAGGTTCGGGCCATGGAATCGGTGCCGAAGCAGCAGCGGCTTTGCGCGATTTCGTTCTCGTGGTGGGGGAAAATCAAATCCTGACCGCCGCCGTGGATATCGAATTCCCGGCCCAGATACTTATTGCTCATGGCCGAGCATTCCAGATGCCAGCCGGGGCGGCCAAATCCCCAGGGGCTGTCCCATCCGGGTTCTATTCCAGTCGATGGTTTCCACAGCACGAAATCGGCGGCGTCTTTTTTGTAGGGGGCGATTTCGACCCTGGCCCCGGCGACTATTTCATCCCGGCTGTTGCCTGATAACTTGCCATAGCCATGCCAAGACGACACCGCGAACAGCACATGTCTGTCGGCTTCGTAGGCGTGCTTCTTTGCCAGCAGGGTTTCGATCATGGCGATCATTTCCGCAATATGATCGGTGGCGCGGGGTTCCTGGTCAGGCGGCAAGGCATTCAGGGCGGCCATGTCCTGATGATACTGATCGGCGGTGCGTTCGGTAATAACGCGGATGTCTTCGCCGCTTTCGGCGGCGCGCGCGTTGATCTTGTCGTCCACGTCGGTGATGTTGCGAACGTAGGTAACCCGTTCATATTGCGCCCTGAGCAGGCGATAAAGCACATCGAAGACGACCACGGGCCGGGCGTTACCGATGTGGGCCAGGTCATACACCGTCGGGCCGCACACGTACATGCGCACATGATCTTTATCGATCGGTTCGAAGGGTTGTTTCTGGCGGCCAAGGGTGTTGTGCAGGCGCAGGGTCAATGGAAGCCCCCCTTAAGCCGGGTCATGGCCCGTTCATGGCCGATCAAGGGCAGCAATAATTTGAGTTCCGGGCCGTGATCGAAGCCGGTCAAAGCGAGGCGAAGGGGCAAAAACAGGGATTTGCCTTTGCGCCCGGTTGCTTTTTTTAGCGCGCCTGTCCAGTTTTTCCAGGTGCTCGTATCCCAGGGTTCCGGTGGCAACTGGGCGGCGGCGGCGATAATGAATTCTTCGTCGTCAATGGCCGGATCAATATTGCCGAAGCAGACCCGATGCCACAATTTTACATCCTCAAACTTGTTCAGATTGGGCCGAACCGCATTCCAGAAATTAGCGTCTATGGGGTCCAGGCCCAACTGGTTCAGGCGGTCCGATGCCTGTTCGAAATCGAGACCGTGCAGGACGGCGGCATTGAGGCTAGCAAGCTGATCCGGATCAAACTTTGGCGTGCCCCGCCCGGTATGGCTGATGTCAAAATCCCCGGCCAGATCGGTTAGACTACGGCGTGGTTCAATGGCGTCCGAGGTACCAATATGGGCCAGATAGCTGTTAATGGCCATGGCTTCCAGGCCGTCTTCCCGCAGGGACTGAACGGTCAGCGAACCGAGCCGCTTGGATAATCCCTTGCCGCCCGGATCGGTCAGCAACGGCACATGGGCGAAGCACGGCGGGGTCGCGCCCAGGGCCTCGAACAACTGAATTTGCACGGCGGTATTGGCGACATGATCTTCGCCCCTGATCACGTCGGTGACCGCCATGTCGATATCGTCAACGGCCGATGGCATCATATAGAGATAGCTGCCGTCGCCGCGCACCAGCACCGGGTCGGACAAATGGGCACCGTCGAAATGGACCTCGCCGCGAACCAGATCGGTCCAGCCGATAGCGGCGTGATCGAGCTTGAATCGCCAATGGGGCTGACGCCCTTCGGTTTCGAAATCCTGTCGTTGCTGGTCGGTCAGGCTCAGACCGGCCCGGTCATAGATCGGCGGCTTATGGGCCGACAACTGACGCTTGCGTTTGAACATCAGCTCTTGCGCCGTCTCGTAGCACGGATAAATGCGATCCATCTGGCGCAGTTTTTCAAAAGCCTGGCCATAGCGCTCCATTCGCGCCGACTGCTTTTCCAACTGATCCCAGGTCAGGCCCAGCCAGTCCAGGTCGCGCTGGATGGCGGTGGCAAAGTCGTCGGTCGAACGCTCCACATCGGTGTCATCCAGACGCAGAATAAATCGACCGCTTAAGGCGTCGGCATGAAGCCAGTTGACCAGGGCCATGCGGACATTGCCGACATGGATCAGGCCGGTCGGGCTGGGCGCGAAACGGACGATGGTCATGGGGGGGTTCCGTTTCTGTTGAGGGCCAGGCCGGTGAAGCCATTGGTGATCGGGTAGCGCCGGTCGCGACCGAAGGCACGGGATGAAATCTTGACCCCCGGCGGGGCCTGCCGTCGTTTGTATTCGGCCCTATCGAGCATCTGCCAGACCCGTTCGACGACCGCCATATCATGGCCCCTGGCGGCGATATCGCGCAACGACTGATCGCCTTCGATCAGGCCGTGCAGGATTTCATCCAGCTTGTCATAGGGCGGCAGGCTGTCTTCATCTTTCTGGTCCAGCTTCAGTTCGGCCGACGGCGGTTTGGTGATCACCCGGTCGGGCATGACGGTACCTTGCGGCCCCAGGGCAGCCATGGGAACGTGATCATTGCGCCAGCGGCAAAGGTCGAACACGGTGGTCTTGTAAATATCTTTCAGCACCGAATAGCCGCCGCACATATCCCCGTACAGGGTCGCATAGCCGACCGACATTTCCGATTTATTACCCGTCGAGAGGACCATAAAATTGAACTTGTTGGACAGGGCCATCAGGGTCAGGCCACGGGACCGGGCCTGAATGTTTTCTTCCGTCGTATCGGCGGCGTGCGCATCGAAGGATTCCTTGAGCATACCATCGAAAGCATCCATGGCCGGACCGATGGAAATGGTATCCAATCGGCAACCCAGCAAACGGGCCACTTCGGCGGCATCGTCCAGGCTTTCCTGTGATGTATAAGGCGAGGGCATCATCACGCAATGAACCCGCTCGGCCCCCAGCGCATCGACGGCGACGGCGGCGGAAAGCGCACTATCGATGCCGCCGGACAGGCCGATCAACACGCCGGGGAAGTGGTTTTTGTTGACATAATCGCGCAAGCCCAGGCAAACCGCCCGGTAGATCGCTTCCGTGCCACCGGGGGGGGAATCTGCCGGAACCGGGTCACAGGCCCAGCGCGAGCCATCGGTGCGCCAGGTGCTGGCCACAATGCTCGTCTGCCAGGACGGCAAACGCAGACTTAAAGTGCCCTCACCGGCGATGATGAAACTGTCGCCATCGAACACCAGTTCGTCCTGGCCGCCGACCTGGTTGACGTAGATCAGACCCAGCCCGGTTTCATGAACCCGGGCGCTGGCGTAATCCAGGCGGACGTGTTTCTTGTCCATTTCGTAGGGTGACCCATTCAGCACCAGCAGCAAATCCGCGCCCTGATCGGCCAGGATTTTGGCCACTGCCGGCAGCCACATGTCTTCGCAGATCATCACCCCCAGTGCCAAGCCTTTAAACGGAATGGGTGTTGGCAACTCAGCGGCGCTGAACACCCGCTTTTCATCGAACACCCCGTAGTTTGGCAAAATGTGCTTGTGACGAATGGCGGCGATTTCCCCGCCCTCCAGCAGCAGGGCGGCGTTATATAAATGACCGCCATCGCGCCACGGCGCACCGATTATGAGCGCCGGGCCGCCATCGTCGGTCTGTTTGGCCAAGTCCTCGACACTGACCTCGACCACATCCAGAAAGGCCGGTTTGAGGACCAGATCTTCCGGCGGATAACCGGTGATGGACAGTTCCGCCGTGACCATCAGGTCGGCCCCCAGGCCTGCCGCTTCGGTCCGGGCTCGGATGATCTGGGCCACATTTCCATCCATATCGCCGACCGTCGGATTGAGCTGCGCCAGGGCTATATTCAGGGTTTCTGTCATCTGGATTCAGAGAATAATATCAAGGTGCCGCACCCTATGCGGCGGCACATTTTCTGTCAACGCAATGACCGCAAATTGTAGTGTAGAATATTAACGAAATTGACCTTATCTTAGCGGCACGATGAACGACAAAACCACTCCTGCGAAGAATCCGGCCCTGAAAGTCCAGGCGGCGCGTGAAAAGATCATGTTCGGCAAGGCGGTCGAGGCCGCCCCGCAGCGGGCCGAGATCATTCAGCCGGGTAAGGACAAAGCTTACACACAGAAAGAAAAAGGCGGCATTGCCGCCAAACCGGTTAAAGCCAAAAAGAAGGCGGCAAAGCCGATCGCCAAAAAAACCAAGGCCAAGGCAAACCCCAGGCCGAAAAAGGTTTCCCCGGCCGAGCAAAGCCAGAACCTGGCCGAAGAGGTCGTTTTGTCTTTTACCTACAAACTGATCGACGAGGCGCGCGCCAAGGGCGGATATTTGTCGGTGGCCGACCTGAAAACGCTGAACAAGGATTTTCAGAATAAAACTGCGGACATGAAACTGGCCATCGAAAAATCTTTCGAAGACTATGTCGTCGATCATGATCGCAAGTCGTGGAGCAATTCCCGCACCCGGCCTTTCGACCGGATGATGGTCAAAACCTTTTCCCATTTGCTGGAAGATGAAAGCCGCAGGATCAAGCGCTCGGAACTGATTTCGCGGCGAATGTTGCCGGGTTTTTTTGTCGCCCTCAATCTGATGCTGGGGGCCGACATGCGCGAAGCCTATCAGGGCAAATGCCGGGCCATTGTTAAAATTGTCGGCCAGCGCACTGATGGCGACTTCGACTGGGACGACATTTATGAAAATGAAGACGCCCGCGCCATCGCCTTCGATGCCCTGGTCGATATTGCCGGCAACTTTTCCGACCTGAACAAGCGCCGGGGCTGGTTCATCGATCTGGTCAACAGCCACCTGGCACCGGTGACCGAGACCGCCGAAGGCGAGGCCGAAGCCTGGGCCCTGAACGCCGCCGGTTTCGATGAATTTTTCGAAGCCCTGACATCGGAACTGCGGGTTGCGGTTTCGATGCAAGCCGGGCGGTCGCTGATCACCCGCAGGCGCGATGCCGAAACCACGGCGAGCATCACCAAATTAATGAAAAAACTGAGGTCGCCCAAAAAGGCTTAGGGGGCGTTCTCGTTACGGTTTCTTCAATTCCATGAGCGTCTCGAGGTCGAACGACCCGTACTTCAATATTCCCATGCTACGTGTGGGGTCAAATGTGCGGACGTAATTCACATATTGACGACCACTAAGTAAAAAACCGCAGTGCGCCCCATAGGGATCTTCCAAATCCATACATGGATCTTCCACGGTTTCTGAATACCATGCGATCAAATGCCAATGCCCGTTTTCAGGTTTAAAAAACAGACTGTCTTGAAAAGGCTCTTCCCAGGTACAGCCTTCCGGCTTGCCGCCTTCGCACACTTCGGTCTGGTACACGATTTCTACATCACCGGGTATCATCCAGTGGAGGCTTGAATGATCTGCTGGTATATCGCCGTCCTCAACCGTAATCATTTTAATGGGGCGAATCGCGATCAGCCTTTTGGGTTTGGGTACATTGCTCGGTGGAGGAGTGTAGTCCACAAAAACCATGTCTTTAACACCAATTGATTCACAATGATCGACATTCTGATAAGCCAGACAACTTTCCCAGGTATCGAGGGCGCATTGCGGTGTTACAGGATTCCCGGCGCAGTCGCTTATGGGATTGTCGAAGTCATAATATCGGGTCGGTCCGGCATCAGGATAAATCTTGATTTCGGCGGCTAAGACGAGGTCGCCGGGAGCCGAATAAACGAGCCCCAGCAGGAGACCTAAATACCGTGCGACTTTGTTGGCTCTCCTCACGTCTTTACATCCCCATGATTGGCGTCTACCAGCATTGCAAGGAAAAGCACCTGCAACGGCTACCTGACCGAATTTGACTTCCGTTACAACCGCTGCGATCTGACCGATACCGAACGCGCCCAAGAAGCCCTAAAAGGCATCGAGGGGAAGCGCCTCACATATCGGCGGACTGGTCTCGGGGCGAACGTCTAAGCCCAAGCTGACTCGCGTGAAATTCCGCGCTATGCTTCGCGCTTTAGTCGAAAGCGTTGATGCATGAAAGAGATAACCGCTGCTAGTAAGAAAATGACGGCTAAGGCGTCGAGTATCGTACTCTGGCCGATCACCATACTTGCTACAAAAGCAACCAAGGCCAATCGTAAAATGGTTCGATGGGCAATGCGCCATCGGAATCGACCAGTGTATCTTTTTGCCATCCTTTGGTTCCCCC
>CBFDVE010000077.1:0-8933 GCA_965613205.1 uncultured Rhodospirillaceae bacterium | reverse complement strand
TATCCAGCCTGGCGGGCTGCCCGTACGCAGCCGGCAGAGGCGCTGCGCTATGAGTAACACGGTGCTTGCCTTAGGCGATATTGGCCGGACGTTCAAGCAAGGTAAGAACAAACTGGAAGTCCTGCGCGGCGTCGATCTTGACATTAACGAAGGCGAAATCGTCGCCCTGGTCGGCCCCAGCGGATCGGGTAAATCGACCCTGTTGCACATCGCCGGATTGCTCGAACAGCCCGACGCGGGAAACGTCACTATTTGCGACGAGCTTTGTACCGGCCTGGACGATGATGGCCGCACGGCGCAGCGTCGTCATAACATCGGATTTGTTTACCAATACCATCACCTGTTGCCGGAATTCAGCGCCACGGAAAACATCGCCATCCCGCAAATTATCGCCGGAGCCAGGCGCAAGATGGCGAAAGAGCGCGCGCTGGAATTGCTCGACTGGCTGGGCTTGTCAGCGCGCGCCACTCATCGCCCGGCCCGCCTTTCGGGCGGCGAACAGCAGCGAGTGGCCATCGGCCGGGCCCTGGCCAACGCCCCGAAACTGCTGCTGGCCGACGAACCGACCGGCAATCTGGACCCGCACACCGCTGACGATGTTTTCAATGTGCTGCTGAAACTGGCCCGTGGGGCCGGTCTGGCCGCCCTGATCGCCACCCACAACCCGGTCATGGCCGCCCGCATGGACCGCATCGTCACCCTGGAAGACGGCCATCTGGTCGAAGGTTAGACCTTGTCCGCCGCCGATAATGCGATGGGCTGGCCGTGGGGGGTGTTCAGATAGGCCCGCCGCCATTGCTCGGTGCGGTGGTCCATGGTTTCCAGCGTGACCAGATTTTTTTCCAGACTGAGGCGTTCGAGCGCGGCCATCCAGTGGTCGTAATAGGTGTCACCCAAATCGGCATCGCCAGCGTCCTGGGCGACCTTTATTTCCGCACCCAGAGTGTCGGCCCATTCGGCCCAGGTGAAATGGCCCTGTTGCGACAGCTTGACGGCGAGGGCAAATGCCTGGGCCTGCCAGGGTTCGGTAAACACCGGGCCGTCCTCGTCATGCGGTTGCAGGGGCAGGGGGGTAACTTCGGTCATGGCCGTTGCAGATAAGGCTGCCACAAATCCAGGTGGACCCTGTCCCCGGCCCTGGCTTTGTCGCCCCACAATTCCTGGGCCTCAAAGCGGACGTTGTACTGGGGTTGGCCTTGACGCTGACCCAAGGCACTGGCATCGGCGAAGACATGGACCCCGTTATAATGATCGATCACGCCGACCCGGCCCCGAATATAACGGGGCACGCGGGTATGCCCGGTCGGGTGGGCATTGATAATGCGGACGTGGTCGCCGACCTGAAATTGCGGGCTCATGGGGATGTCCATCAGTGTCGGCCCGCCCCTGGCCAGAATTTCCGCCGCCCGTTTGGGACCGGGGGCTTCTATGTCTGCATTGGGTGAAGACATTTTGCCGCTGGCCAATTCCTCATCGCTGATCAGGCCGGCGTCCAGCAACAATGTCTGCAAACCGGCAAACCAGGTTTCGTAGTAGCTGTTGGCCAGGTAATCCGCCGGTAACTGCCGTTCCCTGGCGTGGCGGGACATATCGATGTTCCATTTGCCCAACATGCCGGTGGCCAGGGTCAGGGCCAACACCGGCCGTTCCCAATCGGCGTGGAACAGCGGTTCGGTGGCCTCGGGTTCAGCCTTGATGGGGCCAAAACCGTGCATACCGCCCATATCATGTGCGCCGTTCATGACACGTCCTCTGGTTGGCGGGCTTTCTCGACCCCGATCATGGAATTCCGCGACACCAGTTTCTCCAGTTGCTCGACGCCCCAGCCTTCCGTTCCCGTCGGCCGTTGCGGTAGCACCAGATAGCGCATTTCCGAGGTTGAATCCCACACCCGCACGTCCACGCTGTCATCCAGAGCGGTGCCGAATTCGGCCAGTACGCCGCGCGGGTCGATCACCGCGCGGGACCGGTAGGGGGCGGATTTGTACCAAACCGGTGGCAGGCCCAGCACCGGCCACGGGTAACAGGAACACAAGGTGCAAACCACCAGATTGTGGATATGATCGGTGTTTTCGACCACCCGCATATGTTCGCCCTGACGGCCTTCATAGCCCATGGCGGCAATCGCTTGCGTGCCATCGCGGAGCAAATGGGCCTTGAAATCGGCATCGACCCAGGCCCTGGCGACCACTTTCGCGCCCCGCTGCGGGCCGACTTTGGTCTGGTACGTGTCGATAATTTCGTCGAGCGCCTGGGCATCGACTAGGCCTTTCTCGATCAGCAGACTTTCCAGCGCCTTGACCCTGAGGGCAATGTCGCCGGGCGGTTCGGTGTGGTCGGGTCCATCGTGGGGCATGGTCAATTCCTTTTTCGCCATGATGGCACGACCGCTGTGGATAATCCAGTCATGCAACGGCTGGTTTGGGCGGCCCAATGAGGCTATTTTAGGCCATGCCCGATTCCCGATCCGCACCTGCCGAATTTGTCCATTTGCGGGTCCATTCCGCCTATTCACTTTCCGAAGGCGCCGCCCGTGTGGGCGACCTGGTGCAAATGTGCCGGGATCAGTCCATGCCCGCCGTGGCCATGACCGACACCAACAATCTGTTTGGTGGTTTGGAATTTTCGTCGGCCTGTTTCGAGGCCGGAATTCAGCCCATCGTCGGCTGTCAGTTGAGCATTTCAAGGCCCAGGCGGGGCGGCGTACAGCCCGGTCAGGGGTCGGAAATTGATCTATCCGATCCCATGGTGGTGCTGGTGCAAAACGAGGCAGGTTATCTTAACCTGTTGAAATTGCTGAGTATTGCCTATCTTGGCCACGACGAAGATGAGGAAATGCCTCTTGATCCGCAGGTCTCCCTGCAAGACCTGACCGGCCATAACGAAGGACTGTTGTTGCTAACCGGCGGGCCGAACGGGCCGGTCGGGCGATTGTTGGGTGATGATCAGGACCAGGCGGCGGAAGACATACTGGTCGATCTTAAAAAAGCGTTTCCCGGTCGCCTGTACGTGGAAATTATGCGCCATGGGCTGGAGCGGGAAAAACGGATCGAAGGGCGGTTTATCGACCTGGCCTACAAGCACGATCTTCCCCTGGTCGCGACCAACGAGGCCTTCTACCTGACCGCCGATATGTACGAGGCCCACGATGCCCTGATCTGCGTTGCCGAAGGGGCTTATGTGTCCCAGTCGGACCGGCGTCGGCTGACCCGGCAGCACTATTTCAAATCGGCAGATGAAATGAAAATGCTGTTCGCCGACCTGCCGGAAGCCATCGACAACACCCTGGTGATCGCGAGGCGGACCGCTTACAAGGTCGAAAAAATCGATCCCATCCTGCCGCCGTTCGATTGCGGCGACGGCATTGGTGAGCCGGACGAGTTGAGACGGCAAGCCAAACAGGGTCTGGAAATTCGCCTGCAACGGCAAGTCTATAAAGAAGGTCAGGACGAGGCGGAAAAAACGAAAGTCGGCAAACCCTATTGGGAACGACTGGATTACGAACTCGGCGTGATCAATGAAATGGGCTTCCCCGGCTATTTCCTGATCGTCGCCGACTTCATTCACTGGACCCGGAGCCGGGGCATTCCCATCGGGCCGGGCCGTGGTTCGGGGGCCGGGTCCGTCGTCGCCTGGGCCCTGACCATTACCGATCTGGACCCCTTGCGCTGGGGCTTGCTGTTCGAACGGTTTTTGAACCCGGAACGGATTTCCATGCCGGATTTCGATATCGATTTCTGCCAGGACCGCCGCGACGAGGTCATTCACTACGTGCAGCAAAAATATGGCCGTGATCGTGTGGCGCAGATTATTACGTTCGGAAAATTGCAGGCTAGAGCGGTGCTGCGCGATGTCGGCCGGGTGCTGGAAATGCCCTATGGCCAGGTTGATCGCATCTGTAAGCTGGTGCCCAACAATCCGGCCAACCCGACGACACTGGGCCAGGCCATTGAAAGCGAGCCGCAATTCCAGGCCGAAATCAACGCCGATGAAGCGGTCGGCAAGTTGATTGAAGTCGGCTTGAAACTGGAAGGGCTGTACCGCCACGCCTCGACCCACGCCGCCGGTGTGGTCATCGGTGACCGGCCTCTCGATCAATTGATCCCGCTTTACCGGGACCCCCGGTCGCAAATGCCGGTCACCGGATTCAACATGAAGTACGTTGAATCGGCGGGCCTGGTGAAGTTCGATTTTCTCGGCCTGAAAACCCTGACGGTGATTGACAAGACCCTCAAGCTGATCGCCGATCGCGGCGCCACAATCGACTTGTCCACCCTGCCCCTGGACGATGAAGAAACCTATTCGATGATGGGCCGGGGCGAAACCACCGGGGTGTTCCAGTTGGAAAGCACGGGGATGCGCGATGTGCTGCGCAAGCTGAAACCCGATACCTTCGAAGACATCATCGCCGTGGTCGCCCTCTATCGGCCCGGCCCGATGGAAAATATCCCCAGCTACATCGCCCGCAAACACGGCCATGAAGAACCCGATTATCTGTACCCGACGCTCGAAGGAATCCTCAAAGAAACCTTCGGCATCATGATCTATCAGGAACAGGTCATGCAGGTGGCCCAGGAACTGTCGGGCTACAGCCTGGGTAATGCCGATCTTTTGCGCCGGGCCATGGGCAAGAAAGATCAGGCGGGAATGGACAAGGAACGGCAAAATTTTATCGAAGGAGCCAAGGCCAGGGGCGTGCCCGACGCCAAGGCTTCGCAAATTTTCGACCAGGTTAATTTGTTCGCCGGTTACGGTTTTAACAAATCACACGCCGCCGCCTATGCCATGGTGGCCTATCAGACCGCCTATCTGAAAGCCAACTATCCGCTCGAATTCCTCGCCGCCTCGATGACGCTCGATATCAACAACACCGACAAGCTGAACCAGTTTCGCCAGGAACTGGCGCGCCTGGGCTTTGTCGTGCATGGGCCCGATGTCAACGCGTCACAGGTAGAATTCACGGTCGCTGGGGACGCCGTGCGCTATGGCCTGGCGGCGATCAGGAATGTCGGCGAGGGGGCGATGGTCGCGTTCACCGGGGAACGGGATGAAAACGGGCCGTTCGCCGATATCGCCGATTTTGCCGACCGCATCGATACTCGCAACATGAACAAGCGGCAACTTGAAAATCTTGTTCGGGCCGGTGCCTTCGATAGTCTTGAGGGTAACCGCCGCAAGGTGTTTTCAGGGGTCGAGGCGATCCTGCGCCACGCCAGTGCCGCCGCCCAGGACCGCAACAGCGATCAGATCGGTTTGTTCGGCGGCGACGCCGCCCCGAAAACCACCATCCCCATGGACGATGTCGCCGACTGGTCGCCGATGGACCGCATGAAAGAAGAATTCGACGCCGTCGGGTTTTATCTGTCCGGCCACCCGCTCGACTCCTATGGCCAGAGCCTGAACAGGATCAAGGCCCGGTCGTCGGCTGAAATTATCGCCGAAGGCGAGAGCGGGGCGGTCAAACTGGCGGGTACGGTGATCGCTAAAAAAGAACGAATGTCGGCCAAGGGCAAGCGGTTCGCCTTCGTCCAGTTGTCCGATGCCTCGGGGGCCTTCGAGGTCATGGTCTTTTCCGAATTGCTCAATTCGGCCCGCGAATTGCTGCAAGTGGGACAAAACCTGTTGATTAAAGGCTCGGTCCAGTTCGAAGGGGAAACCCCGCGCTTTACCGCCAATTCGTTCGAATTGCTCGATCGGGTAGCGGCCCGGGCGACGCCAGGCCTGCGCATTATTATCGGGTCGGACAAACCCATTCCGACTCTGCTCGATGCCTTGTCGGTCGAGCGGGGACAGGGCAAAATCAGCATCATCGCCCGGCCCGAAGAAGGGTTGCAAGTGGAAATAAACCTGCAAAACACTCTCGCCATCACGCCGGAACTGCTGCGCTCCCTGCGCGAAATTTCCGGTATCGAGGATATCCAGGAAATATAGCGATTTAACCTTGCAATAGGCGCCGTTGAGGCGTATCTAACCGCCTCGCAAGCATATTCGAGCAATTGATGTGCTATTTCACACGCGGGCTTGTGGCCCCGGCGCAAATTCGCCGACGGGTCGCTCCGGTGTTTTTTAACCCCGATTTTGGTTGAAAAACGGCGCTCGCGGAGGTTCAACCGGAAAACAAGGAGCAGCCCTGATGGCTATGCCCACATTTACCATGCGTCAGCTATTGGAAGCCGGCGTTCACTTCGGACATTCGACCCGCCGCTGGAACCCCAAAATGGGTCCCTATATCTTTGGTGTTCGCAACGGCATTCATATTATCGATCTGCAGCAAACCGCCCCCATGCTGCACCGGGCCATGATGGCCGTGCGCAATGCCGCCGCCGGTGGGGGCCGGGTGTTGTTTGTCGGCACCAAGCGCCAGGCCTCCGAGCGGGTTTGCGAAGCGGCCAAGCGCTGCGGCCAGTACTACGTCAACCATCGCTGGTTGGGCGGAATGCTGACCAACTGGCAGACCGTATCGAAATCGATCAAGCGCCTGCGCGAACTGGAAGATTTGCTCGATGGCGATGTCGTCGGCATGACCAAAAAAGAATTGCTGCACATGACCCGCGAGCGGGACAAACTGGACCGGGCTCTCGGCGGCATCAAGGAAATGGGTGGCAAGCCTGATGTGATGGTCGTTATCGATACCAACAAGGAAGCCATTGCGGTGGCTGAAGCCAACAAACTGAGCATCCCCGTGGTTGCGGTGATCGATTCCAACAGCTCGCCTGACGGCATCGATTTTCCCATTCCCGGTAACGATGATGCCCTGCGCGCCATTAACCTGTATTGCGATCTGATGGCCAGTTCCGTGCTTGATGGTATTTCCCAGGAAGTCGCCGCGTCCGGCGTCGATCTCGGTGCCGCCGATGTGGCCCCGAGCGAAGACCTGACCAAGGCCGAGGAAACACCTGCCACAAAAGCCCCCACAGAAGCCCCGACAGAAGCGGCCCCGGTTGAGGCCGCCGCCGCCGAAGTTCCTGCTGAGGCAGCGGCGCAAGCCGCTCCGCTCGAGGCCACTGCTGCCGCAACACCTGCCGCAACAGAAGCTCCGACGGAGGCCAAAGTCGAGGCTTAATCGTCTTTGATATCAAGTGCTTGTGTATCATATTTAAGAAAGAAGAAGAGTATGGCTGAAATTACCGCCAGTCTTGTCAAGGAATTGCGTGAGAAATCCGGCGCCGGCATGATGGATTGCAAAAAGGCATTGTCGGCGACCGATGGCAACGTCGATCAAGCCATCGACTGGCTGCGCACCAAGGGGCTCGCCACGGCGGCCAAGAAATCCGGTCGCATCGCCTCGGAAGGTCTCGTCGGCGTCGCCGTCGATGGCACCACCGGGGCCGTGGTCGAAGTCAATTCGGAAACCGACTTCGTCGCCCTGAATGAAGATTTCCAGGGTTTTGTCAGAACCGTCACCTCGCTGGCATTGACCCATGCAGACGTAGACGGCTTGAAAGCGGCCGATTACGGATCCGACGACAACAGCGTCGAACAACAACTGACCCACATGATTTCGACCATTGGCGAAAACATGAACATTCGTCGCATGGGCCAGGTCTCGGTCGACAGCGGCGTGGTCACGTCTTATGTGCACAACGCCGTGGTCGGCGGTCTTGGCAAAATCGGCGTGCTGGTGGCGCTGGAATCGACCGGCGATGGGGCAGCACTTGATGGTCTCGGCAAACAACTGGCCATGCACATTGCCGCCACCAACCCGTTGTCGGTGTCGCGGGATGATCTGGACCCGCAAGCGGTCGAGCGGGAACGCCAGGTTCTCAGCGATCAGGCACGGCAATCCGGCAAGCCGGAAGAGATCATCGAAAAAATGGTCGAAGGCCGCTTGCGCAAGTTCTATGAAGATGTCTGCCTGCTCGATCAGGTCTTCGTCATCGACGGCGAAAGCAGGGTTTCGGCGGTCATCGAAAAGGCCGCCAGGGAATTGGGCACGGCCATTGTCCTCAAGGCTTTCCAGCGTTTTGCCCTGGGTCAGGGGATCGACAAAAAGGAAGAGGATTTTGCCGCCGAAGTGGCCGCCGTTTCCGGCGTTTGAAGCGGCGTTTGAAGCCGTGCCTGAAGCGACGAAATAGCGTAAATAATTCAAGACCCCGCCTTGGACGTTGGTGTATGATCGCCAACAATCCGGGGCCGGGTCTTTTTTTGCCCGCCGTATCCGGTTCAACGATAAAAATACAGCGGAACCAGCCACCATGACATCCAAGTCCAGTTCCTCATCCAAATACAAACGGGTGTTGCTGAAATTGTCGGGCGAGGCCCTGATGGGGCCGAAGGAATTTGGCCTGGATTCCGATACCGTCGATCAGATCGCCAAGCAGATTGCCGAGGTTTACAAAATGGGGGTCCAGGTTTGCCTGGTCATCGGGGCGGGTAACATTTTTCGCGGTCTGGCCGGGGCGTCTGCCGGCATCGAACGGACCAGCGCCGATTATATGGGCATGTTGGCCACCGTCATCAACGCGCTCGCCATGCAGAGCATCCTCGAAGGCAAGGGTATTCAGACCCGGGTCATGACCGCAATCCCCATGTCGACCGTGTGCGAGCCCTACATTCGTCGCCGCGCGGTTCGCCATATGGAAAAAGGCCGTCTGGTGATTTTTGCCGGCGGCACCGGAAACCCTTTTTTCACCACCGATACGGCGGCCTCCTTGCGCGCCGTAGAGATGGATTGCGACGCCCTGTTCAAGGGTACCCAGGTCGATGGTGTCTATGATGCCGACCCGGCCATGGTGGCTGACGCCAGGCGCTATGAACATCTCAGCTATCAGGAAGTGCTGAGCCAGAATTTGCGGGTCATGGATACGTCTGCCATCGCCCTGGCGCGGGAAAACGATGTCCCTATATTGGTGTTTTCGATCCATAATCCGGGCGCTTTCGCCAAAGTTGTCAACGGCAAGGGGACCTTTACAATCATTTCCGAACAACAGTCC
>CBFDVE010000076.1:0-8944 GCA_965613205.1 uncultured Rhodospirillaceae bacterium | reverse complement strand
TTACTTCCTGGCCGCGCTGCAAGCCTTCGGTGGAATCCATGGCGATGGTGCGGACGCTGTTTTCGCCCAAATGCTGCGCCACTTCGAGAACCAGCAGGCTGTCGTTGTGCTGCATATGCAGGGCGTTGAGGATGGCCGGCAAGTCCCCCTGGAAACGCACGTCAACGACGGCACCCATGATCTGCGTAATTTTGCCGACGTTATTTTTACTCATGACTTGGGGGCTCCTTAAAGTGCTTCGGCACCGGAAATAATTTCAATCAACTCGCTGGTGATGACAGCCTGGCGGGTTCGGTTATAGGTCATTGTCAACTCGTCAAGCATGTCACCGGCGTTGCGGGTGGCGTTATCCATGGCCGACATGCGGGCCCCGTGTTCGGAAGCGTTGCTTTCCAGCAAGGCACGGAAAATCTGTACCGAAATATTGCGCGGCAACAGATCATCGAGAATTTCCTGTTCGGAAGGCTCCATCAGATACATCGCCTTGAGGCCGCTATCTTGCGCCGATTCGGCTTCGGCGGACTCAGTCACCGGGAACGGAATAATCTGCGATACCGTGACTTTCTGGGTCATGGCGGAAATGAATTTGTTGTAAATAATGGTGCAAATATCAAATTCTTCGCCGTCAAAGCGGTCGATGATTTCCCCGGCGATGTCGCGCGCGGTGCTAAATTCGACGCCGGATTTGATCAGCCCTTCCTTGGCATCGATAATGTCATCGCCAAATTCCCGAACCAGGCCATCGCGGCCCTTGCGGCCCAGGGACATCAGCTTGACCGTCTTGCCCTGGCCTTTCAGGTCTTGCGCCAAACGCCGGGTTTCGCGGATGATCGAGCCGTTGAAGCCGCCGCACAGGCCCCGGTCGGCGGTAATGGCGACGATCAGATGGATGTTGTCGCTGCCACTGCCGGCAAGTAACTTCGGCGCCCCGTCCAGGGTCGATAAACTGGCGGTCACCTGGCCCAGCATACGTTCCATGCGCTCGGCATAGGGGCGACCGTCTTCAGCCGCGACCTGGGCCCGGCGCAGCTTGGGCGCCGCCACCATCTTCATGGCCGAGGTGATTTTCCGCGTCGACTTGACACTGGTGATGCGGAGGCGAAGGTCTTTCAGATTTGCCATCAGCGTTTACGTAAATGCTTTGGTGAAATTATCGAGGAACGCTTTCAGCTTGTTTTCGGTTTCTTCCGACAAATCCTTGTCGTCGCGGATGGCGGCCAGAATGTCGGTGCCGTTGGCGCGCACACCATCCATCAGGGAGGCTTCGAAACGGGTCACTTCCTTGGTCTCGATGCCATCCAGATAGCCGTTGACCCCGGCAAAAATGGCAACCACCTGTTCTTCCACCGGATAGGGACGATACTGGCCCTGCTTCAAGATTTCGGTCAGGCGCGCGCCACGGGCCAGCAGGCGCTGGGTCGAGGCGTCCAGGTCCGAGGAAAACTGGGCAAATGCCGCCATTTCGCGGTACTGGGCCAGTTCCAGCTTGATCGAGCCGGAAACCTTTTTCATGGCTTTTGTCTGTGCTGCCGAGCCGACGCGGGAAACCGAAATACCGACGTTCACTGCCGGGCGGATGCCCTGGTAGAACAATTCCGTTTCCAGGAAAATCTGGCCATCGGTGATCGAAATCACGTTGGTCGGGATATAGGCCGACACGTCGGAAGCCTGGGTTTCGATCACCGGCAGGGCGGTCAGCGAGCCGCCGCCGTTATCGTCGTTCATTTTGGCCGACCGTTCGAGCAGGCGCGAATGCAGGTAGAACACATCACCGGGATAGGCTTCACGACCCGGCGGGCGACGCAGCAACAGGGACATCTGCCGGTAGGCGACGGCCTGTTTGGACAGATCATCGTAGAAGATAACCGCGTGCATGCCGTTGTCGCGGAAATATTCGCCCATGGTGCAGCCGGTATAAGGAGCCAGGAACTGCACCGGGGCCGGTTCGGACGCGGTCGCGGCGACGACGATGGTATATTCCATGGCGCCATATTCTTCCAGGGTTTTAACGATCTGGGCCACGGTCGAGCGCTTCTGGCCGATCGCCACATAGATGCAATAGAGTTTATCTGACTCATCCCTGGCGGCGTCGTTGATCGCCTTCTGGTTCAAGATAGTGTCGATGATAATGGCGGTCTTGCCGGTCTGGCGGTCACCGATGATCAGTTCACGCTGGCCGCGACCGATGGGGATCAGGCAGTCGATGGCTTTCAGGCCGGTCTGCATGGGCTCGTGTACTGATTTACGCGGGATAATGCCCGGCGCCTTGACTTCGACCCGGGACCGTTCGGTCGACTCAATCGGTCCTTTGCCGTCAATCGGGTTGCCCAGGCCGTCAACGACCCGGCCCAACAAGCCCTTGCCGATGGGAACATCGACGATATCGCCGGTCCGCTTGACCGTATCGCCTTCTTTAATGGTCCTATCCTCGCCGAAAATAACGATCCCCACATTATCGGTCTCAAGGTTCAGGGCCATGCCCTTGATGCCGCCGGGAAATTCGACCATTTCGCCGGCCTGGACGTTATCCAGTCCATAGACACGGGCGATCCCGTCGCCGACTGACAGCACCTGTCCGACTTCGGCGACTTCCGCCTCGGTGCCGAAACCGGCGATTTGTTCTTTGAGTATGGCGGTAATTTCCGCGGCCCGGATTTCCATTATCCAATCCCTATCATGGCAAGCCGCAACTGTTGCAGCTTTGTTCGAAGCGATGAGTCGACCATGCGTGATCCGACTCTAACGACAAGGCCGCCAAGCAGGTCAGGATCGACAACTGTTTCGACGGTGACTGTACTGCCCACCGCCTGTTTTAATGAGTCTGAAAGCGCCTGCATCTGGGTTGCCTTAAGCTCTGTCGCCGAGGTCACCTGAGCCGTCACCTCGCCCCGGTGGAAGGCCAGCAATTCCTTGAACACCGTGATCATGTCGGGCAGAACGAACAGGCGGCGGTTGGCCGCGACGACGCCGATAAAGCGGCTGGTCAAATCGTCGAATTCGGCTTTACCTGCCAGCGCCGCCATGGCATTCGCCTGATCCTGGGCGGAAATCACCGGCGAGCGCAGCAGGCGCAAAAGGTCGTCACTGTCGGCAATCATGGCCGCCAGCGCGTCCAGGTCGCTAACAATCGACTCGAGGCGGTTTTCCGCCTCGGCCAGGTCATAAAGGGCGGTCGCATATCGTCCCGCCAGCCCATGGACGCTTGAATTACTCGAAGACAATCGGGATTTTCCCCAAAAAGAGCGGATGATGATTATATTCAATCACGACTTTCCGCCCGACTTCAACAACATATCTTAATAAAAATGGCGGCAACCGTACCGGTCGAAAAATCGTGTGTTTTTTAACATACTCATTGCCGCCTTGCAAGACGGCATATTGCACCTGCACAACGGTAAAAAATGGCGGTTTTCTGCCGTGTCTCTACAAAAAACTGTAGGGGTCGATATCGACTTTAACCCGCACCTTGCGGGAAACTGGAACGGCCCCCAGCCAATCACCAATCAGACGCTGCATATGGACCGATTTATCGGTCCGGATCAGGAAACGGCGGCGGTGCTGGCCGCGCACCCTGGCCAGCGGGGCCGGGGCCGGTCCCAGGATCAGCACGTCCTTGTAGTCAGGCGCGGCGCGACCAAGCGCACGAGCGGCCTGATCGACCTCGGTTTCAACGGGGCCGGAAATGATCAATGCCGCCAGTCGCCCGTACGGCGGCATCCCGGACTCTTTCCGCGCCTTGCTTTCGGCGGCGATAAAGCGGTCCCGGTCACCCGTTTGCAAAGCGCCCATGACCATGTGATCAGGCATATAGGTTTGCAGCAGCACCCGGCCCGGTCGCTGCGCCCGCCCGGCCCGCCCGGCGACTTGATAAAGAAGCTGAAAGGTCCTTTCCGCCGCCCGCAAATCACCGCCGGTTAGCCCTAAGTCCGCATCAATCACACCGACCAGGGTCAGCATCGGAAAATGATATCCCTTGGCGACGATCTGGGTGCCGATGACAAGGTCTGTTTCGTGGTTTTCCATGCGCCTGACCAGGGCCGCCGCGGCATCGGGCCCGACCACCGTGTCACTGGCGGCGATTTCCGTCCTGATATGCGGAAACGCCAGAGCCACTTCTTCGGCCAGGCGCTGGACGCCGGGGCCGCAGGCGGCGAACGTGCCTTGCTTGTCGCACGACGGACAGCGCTCTGGCAACGCCGTCCCGTAGCCGCAATGGTGGCATTGCAAGTGGCTGCCGTGGGCACGCCGGTGTTCGACCAGCCAGGCGGTGCAATGGGGGCATTGGAACCGGTGGCCGCAGGTGCGGCACAATGTCAACGGGGCATACCCGCGCCGGTTCAAAAACAACATCGCCTGTTCCCCGGCGGCGAAGGTCTCGGTCAGGGCCTCGCTCAACACCGGCGACAACCAGTGCCCGCCAGACGGCCCGTGGTCCCGCATATCTATCAGAGAAACTCGCGGAAGTTCCGCACCACCGTGGCGGTCCGGCAAATGCAGAACCTGATAGCGTCCGGCCTCTACATTGGCCACGGTTTCCAGAGACGGCGTCGCCGAGGCCAGGACGACAGGAATATCGCTCAACCTGGCCCGCACGATGGCCATGTCGCGGGCGTTATAGATGACCCCTTCTTCCTGCTTGAAGGCACTTTCATGTTCTTCATCGACGACAATCAGGGCCAGGTCCGGATAGGGCAATAACAATGCCGAGCGCGCGCCGACGACGACACGGGCCCGGCCGGCGGCCACATGCCGCCAGGTGTCGCGTCTTTGCGCCGGGCTCAAGTCGGAATGCCACAACATCGGTTCGGCCCCGAAGCGGGCGATAAAACGCGCCATCCATTGGGCACTCAAGGCGATTTCCGGCAACAGCACCAGGGCCTGACGGCCCTGTTTCAGGGCTTCCGCCACGGCCTGGAAATAGACTTCGGTTTTGCCCGCTCCGGGCACCCCGTCGAGCAGGGTAACGGAATATCTCCCGACTTTTGTTTTGGCCGCCAGTTCATCCCCCGCCTGAGACTGTTGATCAGACAACAACGGTCCGGCGGCATTGCCATCCGGTTGCGGACGGCTCGGCAAGGTGGCGGTCATTTCAATGGTCTGCAAGGCCCCGGCTTTTAACAGCCCTTTAATCACCGATGGGCTGACGGCGGCCAGTTTGGCCAGGTCGGACAGGGGCAGGGACGGCGCGCCATCTGCCAGAAAATCAATCACCCGCTGGCGCTCTTTGGTCATTTTGATGTCCGCGGCGGACGGATCAAGGGCGTAGGCGGTGACGGTCTTTGGCGGTTCCAGGGCGGCGGGCACGCTGATCACCATTTTCAGCACCGCCCCTGGCGGCGACAGGGTATAGCCGGCGACCCAGTCGACAAACTGCCGTGAGACCCCTGGCAGGGGTGGCGTTAATCGTTTTTCTTCAATAGTTTTCAGCTTTGATTCAGTGACCCTCTGGTCAGCAACCCCCTGGCCCGCGCCCCAGACCACGCCGGTTATGCTGCGCTGGCCCAAAGGCACCCGCACCACATCGCCATCGGCCAAAACCATGCCCTCGCCAACCCGGTAGTCGTAAGGGCCCGGCAGGGGCAGGGGCAACAGCACCGAGACCCGCTCGCCGGAACCATAGGTGCCGATCACCGGGCAAGATTTGGCAGGGGACTCGTCCATGGAGTACACTTTAGCGAATCTGGTGGCTCCTTGGTATTGAGGATCTTTAAAAAGATGAGCGGATTAAAAGACGAGCCCGTGATCGAGGGCCTGAGCGATCAGCAGGTCGGCGATTTTCTGGCCCAAAACCCGGATTTTCTGGCCCGTAACCCGGACGTGCTGAAGTCCATGATCGCCCCGTCCCGCTGGGGCGGCGACGGTCAGGGCGGCAGCGGCATAGCCGATATGCAGCAGTTCATGTTGCAACAGTTGCGCGGCGAAATCGACAATTTGCGGGATTGCGCCCAGGATGTGATCGAAACCAGCCGCACCAACATGTCGGTGCAGATGCGCACCCACACCGCCGTACTGGCGATGCTGTCGGCGACCGGCTTCGATCAGATGCTGCGGGTTATCGACGATGATTTTTCCCTGCTGCTGGATATCGATGTGGCGGTGATCGGGTTTGAACCGTCCTTTGATGCGGCCAACCCGTTCGCGGTAACCGTCAACGCGCCGACCGTGCGACACCTGGCCAAAGGCGACGTCGACGCCTTCATCGGGCCGGAACAGGATGTCGTGCTGGTCCGCGATATGAGCGATGATGGCACCCTGTTCGGCGAGGCCGCCGGACTGGCCCAATCGGCCGCCATCGCCCGCATCAGACCCGGCCGTCATTCCCCCATGGGGTTGCTCGCCCTGGGCTCCAGGGGCAGCGTGTTCTATCCCGGTCAGGGCACGGAAATGATCGGCTTCCTGGCCCGGGTGCTGGAACGCTGCATCGACCGATGGCATTCGACGGAAAACTAGAGCCCGCAGCCGAACCGGTCCTGGCCGACTGGCTCGACTGGCTGGCCCACGAAAAACGCTGTTCCGCCCACACCCTTGATGCCTACAGCCGCGACTTGGGCCGCTTTCTGGGCTTTCTGATCGATCATCTGGGCTATGTGCCGGGCCTGAAAGACCTGGCCAATCTGCAAGCCACGGATTTCCGGAGCTATCTGGCCTTTCGGGTCAACCAAGGCCTGTCGCGCACATCGACGGCGCGGGCCTTGTCGTCCCTGCGCAACCTGTTTCGATTTCTGGCCCGGCGGGGACTCATTGAAAATACGGCAATCAGCACCGTTCGATCCCCGAAAATTCCCCGCTCCGTACCCCGTGCCCTTGACCCGGTGGAAGCCAGGGAAGTGGTTACCAGAGCCGGTGATTTACCCCTCGAACCCTGGGTTGGCAAGCGCGATGTGGCGATCATGACCCTGCTGTACGGCTGCGGCTTGCGCATTAGTGAGGCCCTGGCCCTGAACCGCAAAGATGTCACAAATTTGGCCGCCGGAGATGTACTGCGCATCACCGGCAAGGGCGGCAAGGAAAGGCTGGTGCCGGTACTAGCGGTGGTCGCCGAGGCGATCACGGATTATTTGAGCGCCTGCCCGATGGAGCGCCAGGCCCTGTTCCTGGGCCTGCGCGGCAAGCGATTAAATGCGGGCGTGGTGCAAAAAAACATGCGACACTTGCGCCACCAACTGGGCCTGCCCGATACGGCCACGCCGCACGCCCTGCGCCACAGCTTCGCCACCCATTTGCTGGGCGGCGGCGGCGATTTGCGAACCATTCAGGAATTATTGGGTCATGCCTCCCTGTCAACCACCCAGCGCTATACGGAAGTCGATGCCAGTCACCTGAACGCGGTCTACCGGGACGCCCACCCGCGCGCCCGTTTTAAAGAATAAATGTCGCCGTATTGTACTACAGATGACGGAACGTATATCGTTATAATAAGTGCCTGAATATTCAACACAGGGATAAAATATCATGAACGACACCCCGTATACCTTCTGGAATAACCGCTTCACCAACGCTGGCGATGATTACCTGTTCGGGACAAACCCCAACGGTTTTCTGGTGTCGCAAAAAGACCTGCTGAAACCGGGCATGAAAGTGCTGTCCGTGGCCGATGGCGAGGGCCGCAACGGGGTCTTCATGGCCTCTCTCGGGGTCGATGTTCTGGCCATCGATTTCTCACCCGTGGCCTTGGCCAAAAGCCAAAAGCTGGCGACTGAGAAAGGGGTCAGCCTGGTGACCCAGGAAGTCGATCTTTATAACTGGCACTGGCCGCAAGCGACCTTCGATGCGGTCGCCGCCATTTTCATCCAGTTTTCCTCCGCCGCCGACCGGCCCGGCGTGTTCGCCAATATCAAGAAGGCCCTGAAACCGGGCGGCCTGTTGCTGTTACAGGGGTATCGACCGGAACAACTGAACTACGGCACCGGCGGGCCGCCGGTGGCCGAAAACATGTACACGGAAGAAATTTTGCGGGATGGTTTCGCAGACATGGAGATCACCCACCTGCACAGCCACGACGATGAAGTCGATGAAGGCCCCGGTCACAGTGGCATGTCGGCCCTGATCGATATGGTCGCCTGGAAACGCTGATCCAGGCCCAGGTTGAAATAGCGCTCCCTGCCGCCCGGCTTCGCTCCATACCTTTACATGTGGATCGCCCGGCCATCGACTGCAAGGGCGGCTTCCTTGACCGCTTCGCTGAGGCCCGGATGGGCGTGGCAGGTGCGGGCGATGTCTTCCGCCGAGCCACCGAATTCCATCACCGAGACGGCTTCGGCGATCAACTCGCCCGCCATCGGCCCGATAATATGCACGCCGAGCACCCGGTCGGTCGTGGCATCGGCGATGATTTTGACGAAACCTTCTGAATCGCCGTTGGCCCGTGCCCTGGAATTGGCGCTGAACGGGAATTTGCCGACGCTATAGGCGACGCCCGCTTCCTTCAGTTGTTCTTCGGTTTTGCCCAATGTGGCCAATTCCGGCCAGGTGTAGACCACGCCGGGGATGGTGTCGTAATCCACATGACCGGCCTGACCGGCGATCATTTCGATCAGGGCGACGCCTTCTTCTTCCGCCTTGTGGGCCAGCATGGCCCCACCGATGACATCGCCGATGGCGAACACGCCGGGCACATTGGTCTGGAAATCGCTAGCGACTTTAATGAAGCCGCGCTCGTCCATCTCGACCCCGGCCTTTTTCAGGCCGAGGCCATCGGTATAGGGGCGGCGGCCAATGGCCACCAGGACCACATCGGCCTTGATCTTTTCAGCTTTACCGCCGTCGCGGGGCTCGACCGTCAGGGTGACGTTGGTCTTGCTGGCCTTGGCCGCCGTGACTTTGGTTTTGAGCATAAATTTGACGCCCTGCTTTTTCAGGGTCCGGGTCATTTGTTTGACCACCTCGGCGTCCATGCCGGGCAGGATGTTGTCGAGGAACTCGACCACCGTGACGTCGGCCCCCA
>CBFDVE010000075.1:0-8972 GCA_965613205.1 uncultured Rhodospirillaceae bacterium | reverse complement strand
ACCGCGGTCTTTGCACTTCACGGCCACACCCGGAGGATTTCCCTGTGCGCATCCTGATACTAGTAGCTACCTACGTAGCGGCGGCGCTGGTGCCGTTTATCACCCCGTCGAGCTTACACCAGGGTGCAGTCCCTGATTTCCCAGGCTGGCCGACGACCTACCAGGGCCGGCCGTTGATTCCACTGCAAAGCAACGCGGTGGATGCCCAGTTTGCCAAGGGTCCCGTTTTCGGTCGAAATACCGCCATCGGCGCTGATCGTGATATCCTGGTCTTCAGGGGCGAAAAAGAACGGCTCGCCTTCATCGGACAACACCGGATCACCGGTGCGGGTGATCAATTGACCTTCCTGATCAAGCTGGAAATTACCGTTGCGGGTGTACCGCTCACCACTGGCCGTGCCGATAACGAAATAGCCGTCTTCCTTGATCGCCAGATCGAGCGGATTATTGGTCAGTTGGACCGGGCCTTCGCTATAATCGCGGACGGTGGCGATGTCGCGAACATAGGAGTGCCGTTCGCCGCCCAGTTTATCGCCGCCACGGCTGCGAACAAGATATTCCACGAACATCATTTTCTCGGACTTGAACCCGGTGGTGTTCATGTTGGCGATATTATTGGCGATAACGGCCATCTCGCGTTTGATCACCGACTGCTTCGACAGGGCAATAATTAATGTGTTTTCCATAGCCACTTTCCCAATCAAAAAAAATAACACGTCCCGACAAGGCTCCTGCATAGGCCATGCCAGTTATAAAAATCACATAATATCAATAAGTTAATTCGTTCCAGGAGTTGGTTTACCTGTCGGCAAACGACCCTGATCTGCCGCTTGCCCGGCACTTATTGCCCGCACAGTGCTATCGGCACCGGCCTTGAATTTGCTATAAATTCAATCGGCACGGATCTCGTGGAGTCGATTTTTATAGAGCGAGCCGATTTACACGCCCAAACGGAATCAAGATGTTTTTCCGTTTGGGCGTGATCGGCGCTAACTCAGCAACGGCGGCGGGGTCGGGGTAATGTCGAGAGGACGGTTTGTTCGCAACGACTTGTTAACCAAAACATCCTACATTTACCGGTACGTAAATTATCAATTCAGCGTGCAGTTCCGTGCCAGTGGAATGAAATCAATATCGGGACCAGCCAATGGCCGAAGATGACGACCTAGACGAGGAACTGGACGACGACGAAGACGGCGAGGACGGTGAGTCTTCCGGTGGTGGCAAGAAGAAGCTGATCATTATTATCGGCCTGGCCTTGCTTCTGGTTATCGGGGGTGCGGCGGCGGCGTACTTTACCGGCCTGCTGCAACCGGTGATCGATATGGTTTCCGGCGGCCAAGGCGAACAGGAAGAAGACATCGGCATCGCCCAGGACGCGATCTTTTATGATCTGCCGGAATTACTGGTCAATCTGAGTACCACCGGGCGCAAATCGACCTACCTGAAGATCACGATCAGCCTGGAACTCGCATCGCCGGAAGATGTGGCCAAAGTAGAGAGTGTCATGCCGAGGATTATCGATAATTTCCAAGTCTATCTGCGCGAGCTTCGGATCGAGGATCTGAAGGGATCGGCCGGCATGTACAGGTTGCGTGAAGAACTTCTGAAAAGGGTCGGCGGGGCCGTGGCGCCGTCAAAAATCAATGATGTGTTGTTCAAGGAAATGCTGGTCCAGTAAGGGCCATTGAGAGCCACGGCAAATTTCAAGGGATAATATTTAGATGACCGCTCCAGGTGACGACGACGACGATCAGGAAGCCATGATGGCCGAATGGGAAAACGCCATGGGCGATGACGACGGCGACAGTGGCGGTGGTGATGAAGAGGCCGAAGATCAGGATGATCTGGCCGCCGAATGGGAAGCCATGATGGACAGCGAGGGCGACGATGCCGCCGCCGGTGGTGGTGGCGGCGGTGATGTCGGCGGTGCCGGGCAGTCGACCCGGGTCCTGAACCAGGACGAAATCGATTCCCTGCTCGGTTTTGAAGAAGACATGGAAGACGGCGCGGAAACGTCGGGCATTCAGGCCATTCTCAACAGTGCGCTGGTTTCCTACGAACGATTGCCCATGCTGGAGGTCGTGTTTGACCGGCTGGTTCGCCTGATGACCACCTCGCTGCGGAATTTTACCTCGGACAATGTCGAAGTTTCGCTCGATAATATCACCTCCATCCGGTTCGGCGACTATCTCAATTCCATTCCTCTGCCAGCCATGCTGAGCGTGTTCAAGGCCGAGGAATGGGATAATTTTGGCTTGATTACGGTCGATTCCTCGCTGATCTATTCAGTCGTTGACGTTTTGTTGGGAGGCCGCCGGGGGACGGCGGCCATGCGCATCGAAGGACGGCCCTACACCACTATCGAGCGATCCCTGATCGGACGCATGATCAATGTTATCCTGTCCGACCTGTCGGCCGCGTTTGAACCCTTAAGCCCGGTTACCTTCCGTTTCGACCGGCTGGAAACCAATCCCCGGTTTGCCACCATATCCCGGTCGTCCAATGCGGCGATTTTGATCCGTCTGCGCATCGATATGGAAGATCGTGGCGGGCGGCTCGAAATGCTGCTGCCTTATGCGACCCTGGAGCCGGTTCGCGAACTGCTGCTGCAAATGTTCATGGGTGAAAAATTTGGCCGTGATTCGATCTGGGAAACTCATCTGGCGGAAGAACTGTGGCTGACCAATGTGGAACTGGAAGCCGTGCTTGACCAGCAAACCATGAGACTGAGCGATGTCTTCGCGCTCCAGGTGGGGTCTCAATTGATGCTCAGCGCGACACCCAATTCGGAAATCAGGCTAAGATGCGGTGAAGTGGAGCTCTATACCGGGTCCATGGGGCGCAAAGGTGATCAGATCGCTGTTCGCATCAAGGAACGCCTGATTCAAGATGATCGGGAAATAGAGTGATGTATTCCCTGGCGCTCGATATTCTGATGGCGGTGCTGCTGGTGGCGACCATCGGCTATGCCATGGTGCTGAACCGTAAACTGGGTCATCTGCGCCGTCACAAGGAAGAGCTGGAAAATCTGGCCGCGACGTTTGCCGGTTCGACCGCACGGGCCAAGGAAAGCATCGCCCATCTCAAGATTTCAACCGCCGACCTGCAATCCAACACGGCCAAGGCGGCCGGCATGAGAGATGATTTGAAATTCCTGATCGACCGCAGCACGGTCGCCGCCGACCGCCTGGAAGCCGCCGTTCGTGACTCACGGGGGCAAGATGAAGCCGGTGGTCGGCCTTTGCCCGGCAAGCCTCGCCAAGCGGTTGAAACTGTCGATAAATCTGTTGCCTCGGGCGAAAGTAATAACCATATAGATTCGCGGTCAAATAGAACCGGGTCTGTCGGCGGAGCCAAAAGCAACAATTTGTCTTCCGTATCAGACGATAGTGGCGATAATGCAAGATCCCAGGCCGAAAAGGAACTGATCGAAGCCCTGCGGTCGGTCCGCTAGGGAATCGAGTGGAAAGCTATGATGGAAGATAAACAATAGATGTTCAGGTTGTTTGCAAAATTTCGCTTTTTACCGGCAACAATTTTCGTCGCCGTGCTGATGTTGACTGTGCGCATCGGCGACATCTGGGATAGTGTCGAAGGCGGCCTGTCTGTCGCTGACGCCGTGGCCCAGCAGGAAGGCGAAGGCCAGCAAGATGAAATGCAGAAAGACGCCGGCGAAGACCCCGCCGCCGATGATCAGGATGAAGATGTTGAACGCCTGATCGCCAACGATCCGACTCTGCTGACCCAGACCGAGATTGACCTGCTGCAGCAATTGGCGGAACGCCGCAAAGTGCTGCAAACACGGGAAAGCGAAGTAGAAATGCGCGAAGGGCTGTTGCAGGCCGCCGAGGCCCGCATTGAAAAGAAAATCGCCGAATTGCGCTTGTATCAGGAAACAATCGAGAAACTGGTTAAAACCTACGATGACCAACAAGGCGCGAAAATCCAGAGTCTGGTCAAAATATATGAAAACATGAAACCGAAAGATGCCGCGCGAATTTTCGAAGAGCTGGAAATGGATACCCTGTTGCTGGTTACCGAAGGCATGAGTGAACGCAAGCTGGCGCCGATCATGGCGAAAATGAATCCGGCCAGGGCGACTGAAATTACCGTTGAACTTTCAAAGCTGAGAAATCTGCCAAACGAAACTCTGAAGGCTGGCGGATAGAAAATAAACGTTTGCTATGACAATTCCTGTAAATTATCTAAACTGGGTTAGTGGCGATACAAAAACCAAGATTCCCGCGTTTTTTGTGATTTTCCGAGTAATGGAGCGATAAATGGCTGTCGATATGAATATGAATGTCCTGATCGTCGATGATTACAAGACGATGCTCAGGATTCTGCGGAACCTTCTCAAGCAGCTCAACTTCAACAATGTTGATGAAGCGACGGATGGAACCATGGCAATGGAAGTCCTCTCCCAGAAAGATTTCGGTCTGGTCATTTCGGACTGGAATATGGAACCGATGACGGGCATTCAACTGCTTCGCCTGGTCCGGGCAGACGACAAGCTGAAACATTTGCCTTTTGTGATGATCACGGCGGAAAGTAAATCCGAAAATGTGATTGCCGCGAAAGAAGCCGGTGTTTCCAACTACATTGTCAAACCCTTCAACGCCGCGACCCTGCGCTCCAAGCTGGTCAGTGTGCTTGGAGAGTTCTAGGCTTATCATGCCTGCCCGTAAACCGGTCGCCAAAAGCAAACCGAAAGGTGCCAGAAAGTCGGCCAAGGCGCGGTCGAAAGTCGGGGCCTCCGGCGGCAAGCACAAGGCTGCAAGCCGGGCCCGTAAAGCCGCCAAAGTTGTTGCAAAAGTGATCAAGTCGGCCCATAGCGAGGCCGATCTTTTCGCCGAGTTAGGCAAGCTTGCGCGTTATATCCAGGACGCCAGAAAAGAAATTGTCGCCCTGCAGCCGCATGAAGTCAAAGACAAATTCCTGCCCAGTGCGTCCGATGAGCTGGACGCCATCGTCGGCGCCACGGCGGATGCCACCAACGCCATTATGGACGCCACGGAAATCATCGAAGATGTGATGGGTGGGCTGAAGGGCAAGCGGGCGGATCAATTAATGGAGGCGACCACGGCCATTTACGAGGCCTGTACGTTCCAGGATATTACCGGCCAGCGCATTACCCGTGTCGTCGCCACCCTGCAAGATATTGAGACCAAGGTCGATGGCCTGCTGTCGGCCTTTGGCACGGGCAATGGCAAAGCCCGAAAAACCAGGGCGAAACCCAAAAAACCCGGCAAAATCGAGATCACCGATGCCGACCTGCTCAATGGCCCACAAGACGCCGGCACGGCGAGCACGCAGGCCGAAATCGACGCACTGCTGGCAAGTTTTGATTAGCCATGTACTCCCCGGAAGAGTTCCACGACCCCAGTGAAGGCCACGGCGGGTCCAGTATCGCCTTGTTCCTGGGCCTATACCTTCTAATTCTGGCCTTTTTCATCATGCTGGTCAGCATTTCGACTCTTGAAGAGGTCAAGACCAAGGCGGCCATGAAAAGCCTGTCGGCGACATTTACCTCGATCCTGCCGCCAAGCCTTGATCTGACGGCGGTTTCCAGCACCGATGGTGCGGTGCTGGCGGGCCAGAATTTTCAGCAGCAGATCACAAATATGTTTTCGACCACCATTCAGGTGAGCAAAGTCGATGTTATTCAACCCGGTCGGCTGATGCGGATTCGACTTAAGGCCGATGTGCTGTTCGAAGCGGATTCCGCGCAAGTGCGACCTTCCGTCCAGCCGCTGATGGACCGCATCGTCGCTGCCGTAAGTGGCCGCCCGCCAGGGCAGCGCTTCGACATGGAATTTGTCGTCGAAAGCACGTCTGCGACCGATATCGAACAGACTCTCGAAATGTTGCGGGCCGGAAATTTCGCCCGTGACATGCTGGCCCGGGGCCTGCCTCCCGACAGTCTGGCGGTTGGCTTGGAACCGGGCGATGGCGGCGGCGTTACAATCTGGTTCTTCGTGCGCAGCGCCGATCAAACCAGGCTTCGGTTCGCCAAACCCGAACGGGCTGGCAGCCAGTAGTTTTTCGTTTTCAGGGGAAATGATCGGAATGGATGAAGACGACCCGAGGATGGATTCCAAGCAAAGTGTGGCTTGGCTGATCATATTCACGGACCTGGTGTCCCTGATGCTGACCTTCTTCGTGCTGCTTTTTTCCATGTCGACCATCCGTACCGATCAATGGGACAGTGTCATCGATGCCCTGTCGCAAAGCCTCAATCCATCGGCGACCAGGGCCCAGATGGCGGCCACATCGGATTTTAATATCGCCACCCTGTTCCGCAAGCGGGCCATTAATCTGGATTATCTGACGTCCGTGCTGCGAGACGCCGCCAGCAAAGACGAGCTGCTGTCGGGCAGTCAGTTAATGCGTCTTGATGATCGGCTCGTTGTCGCCCTGCCCGGAGATTTGTTGTTTGAACCGGGCCAGGCCGTGCTGACCGAAAAAGCACTACGGGCGATGTTCAATTTTGGCGGGGTGCTGCGAAATATCGGCAATCAGATCGGCATCAATGGCCATACGGACCCATCGCCGCCAGCCGGTGACAGTTATGAAACCAACTGGGAATTGTCCATGGCCCGCGCCGTCGCCGTGGCCAATGCCCTGAAACAGTCGGGGTATACCGAAGATATTGTCGCCTTCGGCTACGCCAGCAGCCGCTTCGATGAATTGCCCGACATGGCGGACGCCGACCGTCGCGCCCTGGCCCGGCGGGTCGATATCGTGATTTTTCCGACTGTCGGTGACTTCCGGTGATCGCCGGACGCGTCCGCTGGTGGCCTCGCTGGGGGCCTCGCTGGGGGCCTCGCTGGGGGCAATGTGGCGCACTGATGATGGCGGTGTTGCTGATCGGTGCAATGCCGGGATTGGCCGAACCGGTTAAGGTCCGCGCCGCCGCCCACGACGGCTATGGCCGGATCGTCTTTAACTGGCAGTCACCGGTGGTTTTCAGCGCCATCAGCGAAGGCGGTTTGTTGGTGGTCAATTTCGGCCGGCCCATCGAGGCCTCGTATGCCACTGTCGTTCGGGGCTTGCGCGGCTATTTACGCGATGCCACGCCCGGTGCCGATGGCCGCTCGGTGACCTTCACCCTGCGGGGACCGTTTGATGTGCGCAGTTTCGATATGGGTTCCGCCGTGGTCGTCGATATTATCAAAGCCGTCGATCCCGCCGCCGTGGCGGCCGTGCCAGACCCGGCGGCAAATGGCCCACAGGTCAGGGTTCGCACCGGCATCCACAAGGGATATACCCGGGTGGTTTTTGACTGGCCGGAAAAAGTTGACTACGAAATCATCCGCAAAGGCGGCACTGTTGAACTGTCGTTCAGGCGCCCGGCGACGATCAATTTATCGCCCTTGCAGGGCCGGACGCCGAAATTCATTGGCGGGGCCTCGCAGCGACATACGTCCGATGGTGTTACGGTCCTGTTGCAAGTATTGGAAACCTCGCGCATCAAGGATTTCCGCGCCGGGTCGAAAGTGGTTGTCGATGTGTTCGCCCCATCGCCGGAACAACTCGCCGCAAAAACCGAAGCCGAACCGCCGACGCCAACGGAGAAAACCGCCGCCGAACCGCCGACACCGGCAAAGCCTGAACCACCGCAAGCGGCGGCCCAGCCAAAAGCCCTGACACCGACCAGACTTACGGCACCGACACCACTGAGCCCGACCGGCGGCGGCGAAAAATCCGGTTTATTTGACGACGAAGACGAAGCCGCCCTGGCCTCTCTGGCCGGCGTCAAGATCGTCGATCCGACGGCCGCCGGAGCCACCGGAGGCCCGGTGGCGGTCGGCCAGCAGGACGGCGGCGATGGCGGTGATGCGGTGGGTATCCGAATTGACTGGGATGAACCGGTTGCCGCAGCGGTGTTTCGCCGGGCCGGTTATTTGTGGGTGGTGTTCGACAAACCGGCGCAAATCGACATCGAAGGCCTGCGTGCCGCGGCCGGCAATATCGTCCGTTCGATCGAGCAAGTGCCGCACGACCGGGCCACCTTGCTGCGCATGACGACCCTGGCGGGAATCAATCCGTCGCTGCGGCGCGATGGCCTGGCCTGGATACTGGATTTCCGGCAACAAAGCCTGGAACCGGCGACCGCGATCGAGATAAATCCTCAACCCCGCTCGCCCATTGGGGCCCGGCTGTTCCTGTCGGTAACCGAACCGGGCGGTGGTATTGTGGTACGAGACCCGGCGGTCGGCGATAATCTGGTCGTCGTCCCGGTCATTCCGCTCGGCTACGGGGTTGCCGCCGCCCGCGATTATCCTCAGGTGCGCATTCTGCCCAGCATCCAGGGCATTGTCCTGCAACCGAAGTCAGATGATCTGCGGGTCCGTTCCTTGCGTCAGGGGGTCGAAGTGACCAGTGCTTCGGGCCTGAAACTGTCGGATATCCCGGCCGATGTGGCGGCCGACAGCAAGCTTGGCGGTAATGCGGCCATGCGCACTTTCACCCGCTTGTTCGATCTGGGCAAATGGCGGCAAACCAGTATGGAAACCTTTAACGAGACCAAGCAGGAACTGCAACGCCTGGCCGCCGAGGCATCGACTGAGGAACGGCAACAGGCACGACTGGATCTGGCCCGCTTCTACTTCGCCAATAACTACGGCCACTATACCCTTTGCGCCGGGGCTTGGAACAGCCCGGCCGGGGAACAAGTCATTGCATTGCAGCATTTGCCACCCTTAGTATGGGGCCCGACCCTGCAACTCTGGAGAATTTAATGGCCGAACGGAAGAACGCCGCCGCAATGGGCCCGGATGCGGGCGGGTCGGACAAAAAACCGATCACTATCAAGAAATACGCCAACCGCCGTCTCTACAACACGGCGACGTCAAGCTACGTCACCCTCGACCACCTGTCCCAGATGATCCGCGACGGCGCCGAATTCGTAGTCTTCGACGCCAAGACCGGCGAAGACATTACGCGTTCCGTTCTTACCCACATCA
>CBFDVE010000074.1:0-8990 GCA_965613205.1 uncultured Rhodospirillaceae bacterium | reverse complement strand
CATACACGCCAATCGCTTGTTATGGCCCCAATAGTCCGTAGAACTTTCGTGATCCATTGTCCAGAGCGCTCAACTCATTTCGGCAGCAAAGTATTCAATCGTTTTCTGCAAACCAGTCCGCAGGTCTGTCCCTGGTTGCCAGTTAATATGTTGCCGGGCCAATGAAACATCCGGCTTGCGGGTGCTCGAGCTGGTCCGCCGCAACACCCTGACCCTGGTCCTGACCGGCGCTTTCGTCATCAGCATGACCATGGGCCTGCGCTCATCGTTCGGTCTGTTCATGGGGCCGATGACCGGGGATCTGGGGATCGGCCGTGAATCCTTCGGCTTCGCCATGGCTATGCAAAATTTGCTGTGGGGACTGTTTCAGCCGTTCTGCGGCATGGTCGCCGACCGCTATGGCAGTGGCCGGGTAATGGCCGTCGGGGCGGTCGCTTACGCCATCGGTCTGTATGTCATGTCCGGGGCCGAAACGGTATTCGGCTTTAACATTGGGGCCGCATGGCTGATCGGATTCGGTTTGTCGGCGACCAGTTTTTCCGTCGTCCTGGGGGCGCTCGGTCGGCTGGTTCCGGCTAACAAGCAAAGCGTCGCCTTCGGCATCGCCACCGCCGGCGGATCGGTCGGCCAATTCGTCATGGCCCCGGTCGGCCAGGCCCTGATCGAGGCCCAGGGCTGGGGTCCCGCTTTATCGACCATGGCCTGGCTGGCCCTGACCATGGCCCTGGCCGCCACCATCCTGCGCAGCAAGGCGGGTGATGAAAAAAAATCAGGCGATGAAAAAACGACTTCGTCGGATCAGACCCTGCCTGACCAAACTATGGGCGCCGCCCTGCGCGAGGCGGCGACCAACCGGGGCTATCAGTACCTGACTCTGGGATTTTTCGTTTGTGGCTTCCAGGTCGCCTTTATCACCATCCACATGCCGTCCTATATTATGGACCTGGGCATGGATGCGTCTGTCGGCGCGACCACACTGGCCCTGATCGGCCTGTTCAATATTATCGGCACCTATACCTGCGGCGTTCTCGGCGGCAGGCATTCCCGCAAATACTTGCTGAGCGGCCTGTATTTCCTGCGCTCCATTGTCGTGCTGGTGTTTCTGGTACTGCCAAAATCCGAAATATCGGTGTATATTTTTGCCGCAACCATGGGCCTGTTGTGGCTGGGCACCGTGCCCCTGACCAGCGGCCTGGTGGCGCAGATGTTCGGCGTCCGGTTCATATCGACCCTGTTCGGCATTGTTTTCCTGAGCCACCAGTTGGGCAGTTTCCTGGGCGTCTGGCTGGGCGGCTACCTGTATGACACCACCGGGTCCTATGACGGTGTGTGGTATGGCTCCATCGTCCTTGGCGTACTCGCCGCCCTGATCCACCTGCCCATCGCCGAGCGACCGGTGGCGCGACTGGAAGCGACGACTTGACCGTGCGCGGCTATTTCGGGATCGGGGTCGAAGGCATTTCGAAAGCCATGAACGTGGGCTCGATCTTTCGGACAGCGCACGCTTTTGGGGCCGGTTTTGTCTTTACCGTGGCCGCCACTTACGATACTCGGGCAGGCGGTCGGGCCGATACCTCCGACGCCACCGCCCATGTGCCGTTCTATGGTTTTCCCGACCTGGCGGCCCTGGTGCTGCCGCAAAAATGTGCCCTGGTCGGGGTCGAGCTGATTGAGGATTCCGTCGATCTGCCAAGCTTCCGCCACCCGCCCCGGGCGGCCTATATCCTGGGCCCGGAACGGGCGTCTTTGTCACCCCCGATGGTCGAACGCTGCGATCATATTATTAAGATTCCGACCCGGTTTTGCGTTAACGTGGGGGTGGCGGCGGCCATTGTCATGTATGACCGGGTGCAAAGCCTGGGCCGCTTTCAGCGCCGCCCGGAACGCCCCGGCGGACCCGCCGAGCCGCTGGACGATGCCGTCTTCGGCGGCCCCAAATTTCGCCATGCGGCGGAAAAATACCGCACCCCGGTGCCCGGCGACGTGCACCCCAGGGAAGATGATTAAGACCAGTCCATAACCGGACGAACCCGCCCGACTGCTTCGCCGATCGTGTTGATCAGGACCGGTTCCATCAAATCGGCAATCTGTTCCATCACCGCCCCTTGCAACTGGCCCAGATGTTCGAGCAGGCTGGCCATGACCGTTTCGGACGCCCGTAAAGCGCCATCGTCGATTTTAAGGGCAATGCCCAGACCGGGGCCGGGCAGGATACCGGCGTAAACCCCTTCGGCCCCGGTTTTTATGGCGAACCCGCCTGCGGCGGCGACCATCATGCGGCTATCGAACCGGTCCGTGCCACCGACCAGTTCCGGGTGTTTGGTCATGGCTCTGAGTATGCGCCGCGATGCCTGGGCGCGTTTTTCCGACAAGTCCACCGGATTGGCCATGGCCGCCAGGGCGCGAGCCATGGCCACCAACGGCATGGCCATCACCGGGATGCCACAGCCGTCAACGCCCTGAGAGGTAGCCGATAAATCGCAACCACCCATTTCGGACAAAAGAGATTTCAGCCGCTGCTGCACCGGGTGGCCGGGCTTGACATAACCCCTGGTCGGCTCGCCCATATGCAGGGCCGTGCACAAAAACCCCGCATGTTTGCCCGAACAGTTGTTATGGCTGCGACCGGGTTCCCGGCCGGCCCGGACAAGATCGGCGACATCGCTTTCCCGGCGCGGGGGATGGCCGCCACATTCCAGATCGTCCCGGCTCAAACCCATGCGGTCGAGCCAGCGTTCGACCCCGGTTACGTGCAGGGGCTGGCCGCTGTGAGAGGCGCACGCCAGCGCCAGTTCTTCGTCGCTCACGTCAAAATGATCGGCGGCCCCGCTTTCCACCAGCATCAGGGCCTGGATTGGTTTGATTGCCGAACGGGGATAGATCGGCCGCCCCACATTGCCCCGTTCGAGCACCAGATCACCGGCCCCGTCCATAACCGCGACCGCGCCCCGGTGCATGCTTTCAACACCGTCGCCGCGCGTCACTTCGATCAGAACTGGATTATTTTTCATTTGATCTTATTGCCACTGCACCAGGCCCTTGGCAAGGGCTCAACGGGGCGCTATCAATATTGTGATGAGAATACCAGTTGCCGCATTCTGCCTGGCCTTGTTGATCACCCCGGCCCTGGCCCAGACCCCCGACGACGGACTGATCGACGTGTTCGGCGACTGGAGCGCCTTTGCCATCAAGGAAAACGGCCAGCCGGTTTGTTATCTGGGCAGCGAGCCGCAAAAATCCGTTGGCAAGTACAGCAAGCGCGGAGACGTGTTGATTCTGGTCACTCATCGCCCCAGGGAACCCTCCGTTGGCGTGGTCAGCCTGCAAGCCGGTTACACCTATAAGCCCGGCAGCGAGGTGACCTTTACCATAGGCGGCTTTAGCCAAAACCTGTTTACCAATGGTGGCCATGGCTGGGCTTATGACAGCAAGGCCGACAAGGCCCTGGTCCGGGCCATGAAAAGCGGCAGCAAATTAATCGCCAGGGGGGTGTCGAGCCGGGGCACCAAAACCACCGATACCTTTTCCCTGAAAGGCTTCACGGCGGCCTACAAGGCGGCGTCCAGGGCTTGCGGCATCAAGAATTAATTGGGCTTTGGGCCTAAAATCGCTATATCAAGCCCCATGAACGAAACCCCTAAGACCAACCTGATCGGCCTGTCGCGGCAAGAGCTGACCGACTTGATGGCCCGGATCGGCGAAAAGCCGTTTCGGGCCAAGCAGATCTGGCACTGGATGTATCACCGGGGCGAAACCGATTTTACCAGCATGACGACCATCGCCAAAACCATGCAGGCGACGCTGGCCGGGCAATTCGTGGTCGGTCGCCCGACCATCAGCAGCGAACAGACTTCCGCGGATAACACCCGCAAATGGCTGTTCCGCTTTGACGACAAAAACGAGGCCGAAACCGTGTTCATCCCGGAACAGGACCGGGGCGCGCTGTGCCTGTCGTCGCAAGTGGGCTGCACATTAACCTGTACGTTTTGTCATACCGGCACCCAGCGCCTGGTGCGTAACCTGAGCCCGGCGGAAATCGTCGGCCAGGTCATGGTGGCGCGGGATTCTTATGGCGAGTGGCCATCAGTGGCCGGGGACCGGCTGTTTACCAACATCGTCCTGATGGGCATGGGCGAGCCCCTGTTCAATTACGATAGCGTGGCGGCGGCTTTAAAAATCATCATGGACGGCGACGGCATCGCCATTTCCCGCCGCCGCATCACCCTGTCCACATCGGGTGTGGTGCCCCTGATCAAGCGTTGCGGGGCGGAACTGGGCGTCGGCCTGGCCATTAGCCTGCACGCCGTGACCGACGAGCTGCGCGACAAGATTATGCCGATCAACAAAAAGTATCCTTTAAAGGAACTGCTCGCCGCCTGCCGCACCTATCCCGGTGCCAGCAACGCCCGGCGCATCACTTTTGAATATGTGATGCTGGATGGCGTCAACGATTCCCCTGCCGATGCCCGCCAACTGGTGCGCCTGGTCAAGGGCATCCCGGCCAAGTTCAACCTGATCCCGTTCAACAAATGGGACGGGGCCGAATTCAATTGCGCATCGGGCAACGCCATGCGCCGGTTCGCCAGAATCCTCAACGACGGCGGATATTCCGCGCCCATTCGCACCCCTCGGGGCCGCGATATCCTGGCCGCCTGCGGCCAATTGAAATCGGCCAGCCAGCGGCAAAAAATGATCGCCATGAAACGGCGCATCGAGGCCGGAATCGAAGACAGTCACGGTCTGGTGAATTGACAGAACCAGGCCTTGCGGTCATGGTTCAGCGATGATTTCTGCCGACCAACACCCCCTGCAACAGACCACCGTCAACGGCAGGCAAATGGCCTATGTGGATATCGGTCAGGGCGACCCGATCGTGTTTTTACATGGCAATCCCACGTCGTCCTATTTGTGGCGCAACGTGATGCCCCATGTGACCGGGTTGGGCCGCTGCATTGCCCCTGACCTGATCGGCATGGGCGGATCGGACAAGCTGGATAATCCGGGTCCGGAGAGCTACCGGTTTGTCGACCACCGGCAATACCTGGAGGGTTTTTTCCAGGCCCTGGGTCTGAATGCCAATGTAACCCTGGTGTTGCACGACTGGGGGTCGGGACTGGGATTCGACTGGGCCTTCCACCACCAGAGTGCGGTCGAAAAAATAGCCTATATGGAGGCCATCGTCCGCCCGGTTTCCTGGGACGACTGGAATGCCAAAGCCCGGCCTATTTTCGAAGCCTTCCGCTCGCCCGCCGGTGAAGAAATGATTCTGGAGAAAAATATCTTCATTGAAAAAGTGCTCACCGGCTCGATTATTCGGGACCTGAGCGAGGCCGAAATGGAAGTCTACCGGCGGCCCTACAAAAACGCCGGTGAAGATCGCCGCCCGACACTGACCTGGCCGCGACAAATTCCCCTCGACGGCGAACCCGCCGATGTGGCCGGCTTCGTTCGAGATTACAGTGAATGGATGGCGGCCAACGATCTGCCCAAGTTGTTCATCAATGCCGACCCCGGAGCCATTCTGACCGGCCGTCAGCGGGAATTTTGCCGAACCTGGAAAAACCAGACAGAAGTCACGGTCAAGGGGTTACATTTCATCCAGGAAGACAGCCCGGATGAAATTGGTCAGGCCATTGCCCACTGGCTCGCGGCTCTTGCTTGAACAAACGTTCCAAGTAGTCTAGAATTTACCCGGAATAACGGAGAATTCACAGAAAATCATGGCGCGCGGCAAGGTATTTAACCACGATCATGTCGTCGGCAAGGCGATGGAGGTATTTTGGAGCAAAGGCTTCGAGGCCACATCGATTCAGGATCTGGTCGATGCTATGGGCATCAACCGGGGCTCGATCTACGATACTTTCGGCGACAAGTCGGGCCTGTTTACCGCCGCCCTGGAACGCTATATGGCGACTTCTCCGGTCACAACCCTGATCGATTCGGCCGAGACCGCCGAGCCGCGCCCGGCCATCGAGCAATTTATCAGGAACCAGGTGGATTTTTGCTGTGCGCCGGGGGGCCAGCGCGGCTGTTTCATGACCAATTCCCTGACCGAAATGGGCTCCTGCAATGGCCACATTGCGACTTTGCTGGGCGCCACGCTTAGCCGACTGGAACAGGCTTTGTACACGCTGATCCGGCGCGGTCAGGAAACCGGCGACATTTCACCCTGGCGCGATGCCAGAGCCCTGGCCCGGTCCCTGGTGGCCACGGTTCAGGGCATTAAAGCCCTGGCTAAAGTCAGGCCCGGACGGGACGCCCTGAACGACATTGCCCACATGGCCCTGGCCCATCTGGATTAATGCCAAGGGGCCAACTCACAGGATTGTGTTGGAATTTGGCAATATATAATAGAACGTACGTTCAAACTGTGCTTAAATTGACCATCCAAACTCGTTCAACAGGAGGCAACCCATGCCCATCTTTAACGTCCATACCCTGGAATCGGCACCCGAACAGTCCCGCGAGGTGATGGGCAAGGTGGAAACGCAATTCGGTTTTCTGCCCAATATATATGCGGTGCTGTCTGAATCTCCGGCCGTTATCAAGGCCTACACATCGCTTTCCAACTTGCTTGGCAACACCACTTTTTCCAGGCCCGAACAGCAATTGATGTTGCTCACCATCAGCGCCGCGAACGGTTGCGAATATTGCGTTGCCGCCCATACGGTGGTCGGCAAGCGGGCCAAGCTGGACCCGGCGGTGATTGAAGCCGTGCGCTATGGGCATTCGATTGAAGATGCCCGGCTAAAAGCCCTGCATCGCTTCACCCTGCTGATCGTCGAAAGCCGCGGCAATGTGTCGGGCGCGGAGATCGATACTTTCATGGCCGCCGGTTTCAGCAAGGAACAGGTGCTGGAAGTTGTCCTGGCGGCATCCCTGAAGACGCTTAGCAACTACATCAACCATTTCGCAGAAACGCCTCTGGATGACGCCTTCCTGGAGGAAGCGTGGGAGGCGCCCCTGGCGAATATCGCCTGATGGGGAACGCACCACGCAAGGAGCTGATTTTGGTCGCCGACCCCATGTGTTCCTGGTGCTGGGGTTTCGCCCCGGCCATGGCCGCCATTCGTCGGGATTTCGGCCATGTGGTCGGCATATCGCTGGTCGTCGGCGGCCTGCGTCCGGGCACGACGGAGGCCATGACGGACAGTATGAAAGGCGAAATTCGCCATCATTGGCAACATGTCAACGAGGCCAGCGGCCAGCCTTTCGATATGAAATTTTTCGACCGGGACGGCTTTGTCTACGATACCGAACCGGCGTGCCGGGCAGCAGCCTGTGTGCGGGACTTGGAACCCGAGGCCGCGCTCGATTTCCTGGAAACCCTGCACCGGGCGTTCTACGCCGAAAACCAGGACATCACCAACGCGGACGTTGTCGCCGATCTGGCCGCCGGATCAGGCCTGGACCGGCAACAGTTCGCCGACAGCTTCGACTCCGATCAGGCCCGTAAAAATACCCTCAACGATTTCAGCTATGCCCGTTCCCTCGGCGTCACCGGTTTTCCGACCATCGTGGCGCACGATACGGGTGACGACGGCGAGGGGCAATACGCCTATCTGACCGTCGGCTATCGACCTTACGATGCGATCAAGCCGTTGCTTGAGGAATGGACCGGCAAGTTCTGAAGCCTTGCCCAAACCCGGCTTTTGCCTATACTGCCCGGCGCGTCCACTCCAGCAAGCAAGGTTCTGATAAGCCCATGAACGCCGAAGTCAAAAAAGTCGTCCTCGCCTATTCCGGCGGGCTGGATACCTCTGTCATCCTGCGCTGGTTGCAAGACACCTATCAGTGCGAGGTGGTGACCTTTACCGCCGACTTAGGCCAGGGCGAAGAGCTCGAACCGGCTCGGCAAAAGGCCGAGATGATGGGCATTAAAGATATCTATATTGATGATCTGCGCGAGGAGTTCGTGGCCGATTACGTGTTCCCCATGTTCCGCGCCAATGCCCTGTATGAAGGCACTTATTTGCTCGGCACCGCCATCGCCCGACCCCTGATCGCCAAGCGGCAGATTGAAATCGCTATCGAGACCGGGGCCGATGCGGTGTCGCACGGGGCCACCGGCAAAGGCAACGACCAGGTCCGGTTCGAACTGGCCTACTACGCCCTGAAGCCCGACATTAGAGTCATCGCGCCGTGGCGGGAATGGGATTTGAACAGCCGCACCAAACTGATCGAATACGCCCAGTCGCATCAGATTCCGGTGCCCAAAGACAAGCGCGGCGAAGCCCCGTTCAGCCAGGATGCCAACTTGCTGCACATATCTTCGGAAGGCAAAGCCCTGGAAGACCCTTGGGTCGAGCCCGATTACGATCACGTTTTGACCCGCATGGTGACGCCTTTCAACGCGCCCGACACGCCACGGGAAATCACCATCGACTTCGCCCACGGCGACCCGGTCGGCCTGAACGGCGAAGCGTTGTCACCGGCAAATATGCTCGGCCGCCTCAATGAACTGGGCGGGGCCAATGGCATCGGCTTGCTCGATATTGTCGAGAACCGCTTCATCGGCATGAAATCCCGCGGCGTCTATGAAACGCCGGGCGGCACCATATTGTTCCGGGCCCGGCGCGCCATGGAAAGCCTGACGCTCGATCGGGGCGCCATGCACACCAAAGATGAAATGATGCCCCGCTATGCGGAGCTTTTGTACAACGGTTTCTGGTTTTCACCGGAACGGGAAATGCTGCAGGCCGCCATCGACCTGGCCAACCTGCCGGTCACCGGCACCGTGCGCATGAAGCTCTATAAGGGCAATGTCATGATCACCGGCCAGAAATCACCCAACTCGCTGTACAGCCAGGAAATCGTCACCTTCGAAGAAGACAGCGTCTACGACCAGCGCGACGCCGAAGGTTTTATCAAGCTGAACGCCCTGCGGTTGCGCCTGCGTAAAAACTAGAGGATTCCCTTTGCCGGGCTTTCGCGCAGGATTTCGACCGGCAATTTACCCAGGTGGTAAACGTATTCGGCGACCGGTGAAT
>CBFDVE010000073.1:0-9006 GCA_965613205.1 uncultured Rhodospirillaceae bacterium | reverse complement strand
GCGGGGGCCGAGGCGGGGGCCGGGGTCTCGTCGTCCGCCGCTTCTTCGGGGCCGGAAGCGGTTTCGAAATCACTCAGTTCCTCGCCATCAAGCTCTTGCTGTTCCTGGGCCAGGCGCAAATCCTGACGGCCAAATTGCGGGTTGATCAACCCGGTGACGGCGGCGAAGCCGATAATCACGGCGGCGATTCCCATGCTGATTTTTGCCGATACGGGCCAGGCGTTGATGGTCTGAAATACGCCGACCGGCCTGACCGGTTGGCCAAAACCACTGCCGTTGGCCCTGGTGAAGGGAACGACGACGCTGTCACTGCCTTTGATGGCATCATTGGAGGCATGGAACTTGTAGGCATTGCGGCCCTTGCTCTTGGCATAATACATGGCCTTGTCGGCCTTGTTGAGCAGGACTTCCGCTTCTTCGCCATCCTGCGGGAAGATGGATATGCCGATGCTGGCGGTAATACTGGCTTCCTGGCTTTCGAGGGCATAGGTGCGCGACAGGGTGGCCAGCAATTTGCCGGCGACGATATTGGCGGTCGAGATGTTTTCGACGTTGTCCAGAACAATGGCGAATTCATCGCCGCCGATGCGGGCGGCGGTATCTGAATCACGCAGACACTTGTTGATGCGGCGCGAGACGATCTGCAGCAATTCATCGCCGGCCAGGTGGCCGAGCGAATCGTTGACCCATTTGAAATAGTCCAGATCAAGAAACATTAAAATGACATGTTTTTCATCCCGCCGGGCGTGTTTCATGGCCTGGGTCAAGCGGTCGAACATCAGAGTCCTGTTGGGCAGACCGGTCAGGGTGTCGTAACTGGCCCGGTGCCGAAGCTCGGCATCGGCCAGGCGCTGGCGGCGGCGCTCCTGGGCCTTGTTCAGTTCATGTTCGACTGCGGGGGTCAGATTTTCCGGGTTGCCCCATTCGACCAGATCATCAATGCCGGCCTTGAATTGCTGGGCCACCCGCTTGGCATCGCTCGACAGGGGGCCGGTGACCACGATGAACGGAATGTCGGGGTCAAAGGTGCGCAGGTCGTGGCGGGCATCGACAACGCTGAACTGGCTCAGGTGGCTATCGCACAGGACCAGATCGACGGCGTTGCTTTCCAGGGATTTTCGAAACGTTTCGGCAGTCTCTGCCCACTGAGAGGACACATCGAACCCGCCACGATACAATTCAGCCCGCAGGCTGATCGCATCACTTGGCGTATCGCAAAGAATAACGACTTGTAACTTGCCGTCCACCGAGCACACCCCCGAAGGTAGATTCGAATATTGAAAATTACCAATTGCCGGGAATTGTGTCCAACAAACAATCTCTGATTTGAGCAAATAAATATCGGTTTATTTAAGCTTGTTGTAAGGTTTGTGTGGTTTGAATAATTGGCTCATCTTGAAATGTTCGAAAACAGACGACGAATTATTGCCAGATGATCTACCGAATTTCCTTTCATAAATATCTGGAATCGTGTTGTTCTGGCCTCTGGTTGGCGGGGTCCGGGTGGCCTTTGACAGTCTGATTTCTGCCTCTGCGGGCGCCCAAACAGATTCGTTAAACAGTTGCCTTCATCGCCGGATCACGACATGCTGGATCGATCCAGCAACCGACAAAAGCATTCGGACGATCAGCCAACCAGGAAATACAAGGATTTAGCGGTGCAGAACAGGCGTCCGAGAATGCTGATATACAGCCATGATTCTTTCGGGCTGGGCCACCTGAGGCGGTGCCGGACAATCGCCCATTCCCTGGTCGATCATCGGGAAGACCTGTCTGTTCTGATATTGTCCGGGTCTCCCATCATCGGCAGTTTCGGCTTCCGCGAACGGGTCGATTTCGTGCGCATTCCGGGCGTTATCAAGTTGCGCCACGGGGATTATTCATCGCTCAAACTGGACATGAACATCGATGATGTGATGGCCATGCGGGCCTCGATCATTCAGCACACGGCGGACGTGTTCAAACCGGACGTTTTCCTGGTCGACAAGGAACCGCTCGGCTTGCGCGGCGAGGTCAAGGACACCCTGACCATGCTGAAGGCGCGCGGCACGCCACTGGTGCTGGGCCTGCGCGATATTATCGATGCCCCGGAAGTGCTCGATGAAGAATGGCGTCGCAAGGATGTCTACCCGGCGCTCGATACTCTTTACGATCATATCTGGGTATATGGCTTGCCCGGCCTGTATGACCCGTTTGAAAAATTGAAGCTGAGCGATGCGGTGCGCAAAAAGTCAAAATATACCGGATATTTGCGGCGCACCTGGAATCAGTCGGCGCCGCGCTCGCAGCCGACATTTTTCAACAATGAACCCTATATTCTGGTCAATACGGGGGGCGGCGGCGATGGCGATGTGCTGGTCGACTGGGTGCTCCGGGCGTATGAACACGATCCGGGTATTGCCCATCCTTCGCTGTTGCTGCTGGGGCCCTTCATGCGCTCCAGCCAGCAGGCGGAATTCATCGACCGGGTCAGCCGGCTGGAGAAGGTCGAAGTCATCACCTTTGAAACCAATGTCGAAAGCCTGGTCAGTCAGGCCATGGGCATCGTTTCCATGGGCGGCTACAACAATTTTTGTGAAATCCTGTCGTTTGACAAGCGCGGCCTGATCGTGCCCCGCATGGCGCCGCGGCAGGAACAGCACATTCGCGCCAGAAGGGCCGAGGAACTGGGGCTGGCCCGGATGTTGCTCGCCGATGGCGACAGGTCTCCGGTCCGCATGGCGGACGCCTTGCGCGCGCTGCCGCAACAGTCTTTGCCTTCAGATGTTCGTCTGCCCGGCATTCTTGACGGTCTGTCGACGATCAACGGCATCGTCGATTCATGGCTGGAAAAAGAACCCCGGCAACAAACCGGAAAGCAACCGGGGCTGACGGTGATATCCGGAAAAACCTGATGCCGGCGCGGGCGATACCATGAGCGGCCCCGTCGCGTTTGTGCTCAAGGGGTATCCCCGCCTGTCGGAAACCTTTATCGCCCAGGAAATACTGGCGCTGGAACGCTTGGGCGTCGATATCCGGCTGTTTTCCCTGCGTCACCCGACCTCTGCCAAGCGCCATCCCGTGCATCACGAAATTTCCGCTAAGGCCAATTATCTGCCGGAATATCTGTACCGGGAACCATTGCGCGTGGCCCGTGCCTGGTGGGCCGTTCGGGGCCTGCCGGGATATTCGAGCGCACGCAAGTTGTGGTTGCGCGATGTGCGCCGCGACCCGACCGCCAACCGCATCCGCCGCTTCGGCCAGGCCCTGGTGCTGGCCCACGAACTGGCCTCCAACGTCACCCGAATTCACGCCCACTTCATGCACACGCCCGGTTCCGTCGCCCGCTACGGGGCGACCCTATTGGGTCTGCCCTGGTCGTGCTCGGCCCATGCCAAGGATATCTGGACCCTGCCGGAATGGGAAAAACGCGAAAAGCTGGCCGATTGCGACTGGCTGGTGACCTGTACCCGGACCAATGTGGATCATCTGTCGGTTTTGGCAGCGGACCCGGCAAGGGTCAATCTGGTCTACCACGGGCTCGATTTTGACCGTTTCCCGGAACGCCAGCGAAACTGGTCCGACCGCGATGGCAGGCGGCAGGATAATCCGGTGATCTTGCTGTCCGTCGGTCGCGCCGTCGACAAAAAAGGCTATCCCGGTTTGCTCACCGCCCTGGCGCAGCTACCAACGGATCTGCACTGGCGGCTGGTTCACATCGGCGATGGTCCACTAATGGCGGATCTGAAACGTCAGGCCGGGCGGGAAAATTTAGGCGACCGTATCGACTGGATGGGCAGTCAGTCGCAATGCGCCGTTCTCGAACAAATTCAGCGGGCCGATATTTTTGTCCTCAACAGTCGCGTTTCCAAAGATGGTGATCGGGATGGCCTGCCCAACGTACTGATGGAAGCCCAGAGTCAGGGACTGGTTTGCCTGTCGACCCGGATTTCGGCCATCCCGGAATTGATCGAAGACGGGATCACCGGAATTCTCGGACCCGCCGATGATGCCTCGACCCTGGCCGGAAATTTGCAAACCCTGATCACCGACCCGACCCTGCGGCGGCGCCTGGGCGAAGCCGGAATGAACAACGTGCGGGCCCATTTCAGCCTGCACGGCGGCATCGCCTTTCTGGCCGAAAAGTTCCGCGCCGATAGACACGTTAAAAGTGAAAATACGAATTGATGCGTGTGGCTTTCTATGCGCCCATGAAGGCCCCGTCGCATCCGTCACCGTCCGGCGACCGGCGCCTGGGCCGGTTGTTGATGCAGGCCCTGCATGGTGCCGGCCATGATGTGGAACTGGCATCCGTATTGCGCTCTTATGACCGTGGTGATTCGGTTAGACAGGCCAAAATACAGGCGTTAGGCGGGAAACTGGCCAATCGCCTGGTGCAACATTACTTGCGCCGCCCGCGCTCCAGACGGCCGCAATTGTGGTTCACCTACCATCTCTATCACAAGGCCCCGGACTGGATTGGGCCGGTCGTTTGCAAAGCCCTGGCGATACCCTATATGGTTGCCGAAGCCTCACACGCACCGAAGCAATCCGGCGGACCCTGGGACAGGGGGTATCGAGCAACCGAAAGAACGATCATCAATGCCGATCTGGTCATCAGCCTGAATGAAAATGACAACGGTTGCCTGTTACCGCTGCTGCAAAACCCCGACCGGCTGGTTTCCCTGAAGCCGTTTATCGACACGCAACCATTTGCCCTGGCCGCCGACAATCGTGCCGCGAGGCGGCAAAAGCTGGCCGCCGACTTAGGCCTTGATGCGGACGTTCCCTGGCTGGTCGTGGCGGCGATGATGCGGGGTGATCAGAAACTGAAATCCTACCGGGTGCTGGCCACGGCGCTGGCTCGGCTCGGTCACCTGCCCTGGCGGCTGCTGGTGGTCGGCGACGGGGCCGCCCGTGATCAGGTTGGCCACGCCTTGGCCAACATCGCTGAGCGAACCGTCTGGCTTGGACAACGTCCGCACACGGATTTGCCGAGGATATTCGCCGCCGCCGATCTATACGTCTGGCCGGCCATCAAGGAATCTTTCGGCCTGGCTTTTTTGGAGGCCCAGGCGGCGGGCCTGCCCGTGGTTGGTGGAAAATCCGGCGGTGTCGCCGGGGTGGTCGAGCACGGACAATCTGGATTTCTGGTGGCCGAAGGCGATAGCGCCGCCTTTGCCGAGGCGGTTGCCCAATTGTTGACTGATCAGGCCAAACGGCAAGCCATGGGATTATTGGCGCAAAAACGAACCTTGCAGGAACATGGGTTGGAGGGGGCGATCAAGGGCCTGGACCAGGCCATCGGGGCAATGATGAAAAGGGTTCAATGATGATTCCGTTGGTCGTCCTGCGGCACGGCCCCACTTCGTGGAATGCGGCCAAAAAAATCCAGGGCCGATCCGATATCGCGCTCGGTCGGGTCGGTCGGGACCTGGTTGGACGCTGGCGGTTGGGTGCCGAATTTACGGAATTCGAGTGCGTCACCAGCCCCCTGATCCGGGCCGTGGAAACCGCTCGGATCATGGGCCTGGCGCCATCGGGCACAATCGACGATCTGATCGAAATGGACTGGGGCGACTGGGAAGGCCGCACCCTGGCCGATTTGCGTACCGACCTGGGGCCGGAAATGACGGCGAACGAAAAACGCGGCCTGGATTTCCGGGCTCCCGGTGGCGAGAGCCCGCGAGACATTCAGCGCCGCCTGCAAGGGTGGCTAAAAACTCTCACCAAACCGACCATCGCGGTGACCCACAAGGGGGTCATCCGGGCGCTCTACGCGCTCGCCGTCGATTGGCACATGACCGCAGACCCGCCGCAAAAACTGCGCGATGGCATGGCCCACGGATTTTTCATCGACGGCCATGGCCATGCGACCCTGGATCGCCTCAACATGGCACTGGAGAAAATTAATTCATGAGCAATCCACCCACACCGCGCGTGATGTTTTATGTCCAGCATTTGCTCGGCATCGGCCATGTCAGGCGGGCCGCAATCATTGCCAGGGCGATGATTGATCAGGGGCTGGATGTGTCGCTGATCATCGGTGGCATGGCCGTGCCCGATGTGGATTTCGGCACCGCCCAGGTGCTGCCCTTGCCCTCGGTCCGGGCCACGGATGGCACGTTCAAAGTTCTGGTCGATCAAAACGACACCGTCATCGATGATCCCTGGCGCGACCGTCGCCGGCAAAAATTGCTGGATATGTTCGCGCAGATCAAACCCCATGTGCTGTTGCTGGAAATGTTCCCGTTCGGTCGGCGGCAATTCCGGTTCGAACTGATCCCCCTGCTGGAAGCCGCCGGATCGAGCGAAAGGCCGCCGTGGATTGTTTCTTCCGTGCGCGACATTCTGGTGCAGAAATCCAAGCTTGAACGCAACGTGGAAATGGCCGACCTGGCCTGCCAGTGGTTCGATCAGGTATTGGTCCATGGCGATCCAGCCGTCGCCACGTTTGATATGACCTTTCCCGAACACCACAGGATCAAGCATCTGATCACCTATACGGGATACGTGGCGAGCCCCGCCCGCCCGCCCAAAAGCGATGCCGGGGCCGGTGAAATCATTATTTCCATGGGTGGCGGGGCGGCGGGCAAGCCATTGATCGAAGCGGCGCTTTTGGCCTGGCCCCTGGCTAAATCCCGCGCCCGCACCTGGCGATTTTTGTGCGGCCCAAATCTCGATCAGCAGTCGTTTGATCGTTTCGTAAGCCAGGCGCCGGATGGCATCATCATCGAACGCAACCGGACGGATTTTCCGACCCTGCTGCAAAACAGCCTCGTGTCCATTTCCCAGGGTGGTTACAATACGATCATGGACGTGTTGCAAGCCGGGGCCAGCGCCATCATCGCCCCTTATTCGGAATCCGATGAAAGCGAGCAGTGCTTCCGGGCCGACCTTATGCAACAGCGCGGCCTGATGAGACTGATCGAACACGACAATTTGACTCCTGCGCTGCTGGCGCGTTCAATCGATGAAATGGCGGAAACAAAACCGCCTTCCGCCGCCGACATGGATTTTGGCGGGGCCGAAATGACGGCACGGATGATCGCCGAAAAAGCCACGGAGCGAATGATTTCATGAACGAGGAGGCGAGCAGGACCAATTGGCACGACCTTGTGGTTGAACTGGACGCCTGGCAGGCAGAAGGTGGGATCGCGACACTATGGTGGCGTGATGACGATGCCGCTCAGGTCACCAATGCTCTCGAAAAAATGCTGACGATCAGCGAGGATAGCAAAACGCCCCTGGCCCTGGCGGTGATACCGGCGGCGGCCGGGGTTGATTTAAAACGCCGCCTTGCCGGCCACGCTCAAACCCATATCCTGCAACACGGCCTGGCCCACAAGAACCATCAACCGGTCGGCGGCAAGAAATCCGAATTCGGCGACAGCCGACATCTGCATCAGGTGCAATCGGATTTAAGCGAAGGCCGCGACGTGCTTTCAGCCTGGCACAACGTTCTGCCCGTGTTCGTGCCACCCTGGAACCGCATGGAAAATCGATTTCTCGATCTGCTGCCAAAACTGGGGTTCACCGGGGTCTCGTGTTTCAAGGCGCGCCGGAGCCGTCTTCCGGTGCCCGGCCTGCTGGCGGTCAACAGTCACGTGGATTTAATTCAAAGCCGGGACGGCAACCGTCGGTTTATCGGCACCGGGGCGGCCTTGCAGGCAACCATCGATCATTTGTCGTCACGCCGCCGCGGCCGGGTTGACAGGGACGAACCGACAGGCATATTGACCCATCATCTGGACCACGATGACGGGGCGTGGCGCTTCGTCGAACGATTTTTGGCCGTGATTACCGATCATCGGGCGGCCCGTTGGTGTGATGCCGCAGAAATTTTTTTGCAAAAGGCTCTATAACGGACCATGAGCGATATCCTGAAAGTTGAAAACCTGGAAATTGAGTTCACCACTCAGACCGGGACCGTGCGGGTGGTCGATGGAATTTCCTTTCGGGTGCGGGCCGGCTCCACGGTGGCCATTGTCGGGGAATCCGGATCGGGTAAATCGGTCACCACCCAGGCGATCATGGGAATCTTGCCGCGCACCGCAAAAATCACCGGCGGTCGCATTCTGTTTGACGATTCCCTGCGCCAGCAGGAAGGCGGCACTACGGGCGAAATCTATGACCTGACCGCCATCGACCCGGAAAGCCGGACGTTCCAGTCCCTGCGCGGCAATCGCATGTCGATTATTTTTCAGGAACCGATGACATCGCTGTCGCCCCTGCACACCATCGGCGACCAGATCGGCGAGACGCTGAGTATCCATCATTCGATCCGCAAGAAAGACGTTCGCGAGAAAACCGTACAAATGCTCAGGCTGACCGGGTTTCCCGACCCGGACAACGCCTATGACACCTATCCGTTCGAGCTGTCCGGTGGATTGCGGCAGCGGGCGATGATCGCCATGGCGCTGATCTGCGGTCCGTCCCTTCTAATCGCCGACGAACCCAGTACCGCGCTCGATGTCACCATTCAGGCGCAAATTCTGAAACTGATCAATGACTTGCAGGTTGAACTGGGCATGGCGGTGTTGTTGATTACCCATGATCTGGGCGTGGTCGCCAATGTCGCCGATGAGGTGATTGTTGTATTTCGCGGCAAGGTCATGGAAGCGGGCACGGTGGAAGATATTTTCCGCCATCCCAAACACCCCTATTTGAAGGGCCTGTTCGACACCATCCCGCACTTCGATATGAAACCGGGTCAGCGCTTGCAGCCCCTGCGCAAGGTCGATAGCCAACTGGGCACCCTGACCGCCGATGTGATCGCCTTTCATGAGACCGATGGCCATATTCCCTTGCTCGAAGTGCGATCCATATCGAAAGAATTCACCACTCGCAAAAACAGCGGCATGTTCGGATCATCGGTGACCAAAGTGAAGGCGGTCGATGATGTCAGCTTACATATTCGACGCGGCGAATGCCTGGGCCTGGTCGGCGAAAGCGGCAGCGGCAAGTCGACGGTCAGCAAGATCATCATGCGCGCCATCGAAGCCGATCAGGGCCAGGTTATTTTCA
>CBFDVE010000072.1:0-9065 GCA_965613205.1 uncultured Rhodospirillaceae bacterium | reverse complement strand
CGAGGATGAAAAACACACGGGGCCGAATGACGGGTCGCAAGTGTGCCCTTTCGTTAATGAAGGATAGTAGTCCTAAATAGGTAAAAAGTCAAGAAAATATTTCAATTAAATCGTGATCTGATTTAGTCGGCGTAGGGATTTTTGCCCTTGCGGGTATGCAGACGAATGGGGATACCGGCCAGTTTGAAATCTTCCCGCAGGGAATTGACCAGGTACCGGGAATAGGATTCCGGCAGGTTTTCCGGTCGGCTGGCGAAGACCACAAACGTCGGTGGCCGGGTTTTGGCCTGGGTCATGTAGCGTAATTTTATGCGCCGACCGCTGCTGCTTAAGGGTGGCGGGTGATGTTCGATGATGGCGTCGAGCCAACGGTTCAACTGGCCGGTTGAAATGCGGCTGTTCCACAAGGTGTAGGTTTTCATCACCGCCGGTAACAGCTTGTCCGTGCCCTGGCCGGTCTTGGCCGACAGGGTGATCACCGGAATACCGCGAACCTGAGGCAGGGATGTTTGCAAACGATCTTCCAGCAGGCGCAGGGCTTTCCTGGTGTCGCGCACCGTATCCCACTTGTTGACGGCGATAATCAGCACCCGGCCTTCGTCGATCACCCGGCGGGCGATGGTCAGGTCCTGTTTTTCCAGCATGTCGCCTGAGTCCAGCACCAGCACCACGACCTGGGCGTATTTGATCGAGCGGATCGAATCACTACCCGACAAGCCTTCAACCTTTTCCGTCACGCGCGCCTTGCGGCGCAATCCGGCGGTATCGACCAGCTTGATCTCGCGGCCCTGATAATTCCAGCTCGAGGCGATGGCGTCCCTTGTGATGCCCGCTTCCGGCCCGGTCAACATGCGTTCTTCACCGAGCAGGTGATTGACCAGGGTCGACTTGCCGACGTTAGGGCGGCCGACAATGGCCATGCTGATGGGGCGATGGCCTTCCTCGTCATCGTCTTCCAGGTCAACCAGTTCCTCTTCAGCCCGGTCCCGGCGGCTCGGCCGGCGCTGGCGCGGGGCCGCTCTTTGGTCACCGGCATAAGGCAGCAGGGCGTCGTACAAGTCGCCGATCCCTTCGCCATGTTCGGCGGAAATGGCGACCGGGTCGCCCAGGCCAAGTTGATAGGAATCACCCAGTCCGGCCATCCCGGCCCGGCCTTCGCACTTGTTGGCGAGCAGGATAACCGGCACGTTCTGACGCCGCAGCCACTGGGCAAAATGGGCGTCCAGGGGCGTTACCCCGGCGCGGGCGTCGATCAGCATTAAGGTGACATCGGCATCTTGCAGGGCGCTTTCGGTCTGCTTGCGCATCCGCCCCTGAAGCGAATCATCGAGCGCGTCTTCCAGCCCGGCGGTATCGATAATGGTAAAGGCCAGGTCTGAAATGCGCCCTTCGCCTTCCCGCCGGTCACGGGTGACGCCGGGGGTATCATCGACAATGGCCAGACGCTTGCCGACCAGACGATTGAACAGGGTCGATTTGCCGACGTTGGGGCGGCCGATGATGGCAACGGAAAAAGTCATAAAATTACTCAGCGATAGGCGACGAGCGACGCGTTATCGGTGAGGAAATAAAGGGTCTGGTCGGCGATAACCGGCGGCACGGAAATACCCGCTGGCATGTCGATTTTGCCAAGATATTTGCCATTGTAGGGCGATATGGCGCGGACCTCGCCATTGGTTCCGCTCACGATTAAACGGTCGCTGGCCAGTAACGGGCCGGTCCAGACAATGGGTTTTTCCTTGGTCTTGGGATCGGAAAAGCGCGGCAAACTGCGAACCCAGTAAACCCGGCCATCATCACGGGAAAGGGCGGCGATCTCGGCATCATTGGTCAGCATGAATATGTAATCACCGGCGACCCAGGGGCTGGTAAATCCGCCAATTTCCTTCTGCCAGATACGGCGTCCGGTGCGCAGATCGATAGACACCATCAGGCCGCCATGAGAGACCGCGAAAACCCGGCCCCGGTCGATAATCGGGCGACCGCGAATATCGGCCATGGTCGATACGACATCGGTGCGCCGTGCGGTTGACAGGGAATCATTCCACAATACGCGCCCGTTTTCGGCCTTCAGCGCGATCAACTCACCGGAGGCAAAGGGGGCGATAACAACGCCGCCATCGACCGCCGGACTGGCCCCGCCGAGCAGGCTGGCAACTTCCGAAATTCCCGAATAGGTCCATATTTCTTCGCCGCTCCTGGCATCCAGGGCATACAGGCGGCTGTCGATGGTAATGGCGAAAACCCGTCCGGCCCGCACCGTCGGGGCCGCCCGCATGGGGCCGACGACCCGTTTGCGCCATAGTATTTTTCCGCTGGCAGCATCCATGGCAATGACCTGGGCGAAGCCGGTGGTGGCGAAAATAACGCCATTTTCAAAGGCCAGACCGCCGCCGATGTGGTCATCACCTTGTTCTTCCGGGGGGGTCAGGGGGCGACGCCACATCTGCCTGCCGGTGTTGGCGTCAAAGGCGCTGACGGCGGTCGCGGAATCCATGGCGAAGACCCGGCCGCCGGAAACAACCGGGGAGCCAATCAGGCGCACTTCGTCGCTCGCCCCGGCCCCGGCATCGGCTTGCCAAAGCGCGGTCAGGTTATCGCCGACAGTGATGTGATGCATGGCATGGTTGGCATAGCCACCGGCCTGGGGCCAACTGGCGTTGGGGGTCGGGGCGGGTAAAACAATGTTCTTGCCCGCCAGTTCCGGTTCCGGTGACAGGGATCGCTGATTTAACAGCACCGATATGCGCTCACCGGCCAGGGGAATCTTTGCGTCGTCACCAAAAAGGCCGCCCGGTTCAGTCAGGGATTCACAACCGGCCAGCACGATCAGTGCGGCGACGGCCATTGCCGGGCGTATTCGGGGTACGATCATCATTGAGCGCCGCCCAAAGCGGCCAGCATTTCACCGGCCCGTTGGCGAATACCCTGGGGCGCCGTTGCGTCTTCGGACAGGGTTTTGAAAATATCGCGGGATTTCGCTTTGTCGCCGCCACGCAAGGCGACCACCGCCAGCAATTCCCGCGCCCCGTGCCGCCATGGGTTGCTATCGTTGTCGAGCGGTTTGATCCGGTCCAGAATTTCGGTGCTGGTGGCTTGCGAATTAATCAAGACCGTGGCGGCCATAAGACGGGCCAAATCCCGGTACAAAATATCGAAGCCGCTATCGTCGGCGATGCGACCGTAGGCGGCGGTAGCGTCGGCGGCGTTGCCCTTGCGGGATTGCAGACTGGCATTTTGAAAGGCCGATAACATCCGGTATCCGGCACTGCCCTCACCGTGCAGAACATTGAGTTCTTCCAGGGCCAGATCAATGCTGCCGCCCTGGGCCATCTGCAGGGCGGCGGCGTAGCGTTCACCCTGGGCCGCGCGGTCGTTCAGATCGTAAGTGCGCCAGCCCTGATATCCACCAACGGCGACAACAAGCACGACGGCGGCGGCGATCACCACGTTGCCGTATTTTTTCCACAGTTTGGCGAAATTTTCCTGCCGCAGTTCTTCGTCTATTTCACGAAAAATGCCGTCTTCGATAGGCTCGGCCAAAGGTCTCTCCAATAGTTAAATATGCCGCTAAATCCGAGGCCTAAAATATCCACCTCTGCGGCGGAAGGCAAACCCCATATGGATTATCGGTCAATTAGTTTAGGGACCTTCACCGATCCACTTGATCGAACACCCCATGGACGGGATTTGCTCAACCGGGCCGTGGCCGGTCCTGGCGACCTGGCGCATGGCTTCGAACAGGTCCCGGCGGGCGTCAACCGGGCCGGGTTGCTGGCGCGACTGATCCAGTCTGCCGCGATATTGCAGTCCTAAATCGGCGTTGAAACCAAAAAAATCCGGGGTGCAGACGGCACCGTAGGATTTGGCTATTTCCTGTGTTGGATCAATAACATAGGGGAAAGTGAAAGCCCAGTTCCCGGCCACGGATTTCATCTTGTCAAAAGAATCTTCCGGGTAATCGGTGGGGTCGTTGGACATCACGGCGATGACCCCGATGCCGTGATCCTGAAGTTCCTTAACGTCTCGCACCAGGCGTTCGGCAATGGCTTTGACATAGGGGCAGTGATTGCAGATGAACATGATCAGGGTGCCGTTGGGGCCGCGCACATCGGCCAGTGACCAGGTCTTGCCATCGACACCCTGAAGGCTGAAATCCCTGGCTTTCCAGCCAAAATCACAAATCGGTGTTTGGGTAGAAACCATGTGTTTTTCTCTGTCCTTATGTTGTGCCGCCTTTGATTAGTCCATTGGCCGCCTTGGGTCCAGCCCATTAACGGGAGATTAACCGGCCTTGAGTCAATATGGAGATCTTATGCGGACTTATGTTTTCCTTATGGGATTGTTATCGCTGTCGGCCTGTGCCGCCTATGCGCCGCCGCTTGCCGTTATCGAAGGCGTTTCGGCGGTGACAACGGGTAAGCCTCTCAGCGACCATGTTGTTTCCTATGCCAGTGGCAAAAACTGTTCAACCGTGCGCACCAATACCGGGCGATCCTATTGCGAAGAAGAAGAGCTCAATCCAAGCGCCAACGTGTTCTGCTACCGGACACTGGGCCGGGTCAGTTGTTACGACCGGGCGAACCCCTATCACGGCAATCAACGCCAGATGGGCGATAATTCTCACAATACGCTCAAGCAATAAATGAATTAGAATGGCGCAATGAAGCGACGATTATCCTTGCGCCTGCTGTTCATTGCCGTTCTTGCCGTCGTCACTCTTGCGCTGGTCGGATGGCTGTATTTCTATGATCAGGGTGATCCGGAAATCGATACGACGATGATGCAAAAGCGGGCGGAAGCCGGGCATATGAATTCCCGGTTTGCTCTGGGCGAGGCCTACCGCCTGGGCCGGGGCAAGGAGAAGGATATGGTACAGGCCTACCGGTGGCATATGAAGGCCGCCCTGCAAGGCCACGTTGGGTCGCAGTATACCCTGGGTCTGATCCTGGAGGGGGGCGAAGGGGTGCGGCAGAACCTGGCCAAGGCCTTTGAATGGTACAGTCTGGCGGCCAAGATGGGCGATCTGGTCGAGGCCGAATTTGCCATGGGATTGATGTATTTCCACGGTCGGGGCGTCACCCAGGATTATGCCGAAGCCTTTGATTTGTTTGAAAAAACAGCCCGCAAGGGACATCTGGTTGCGCAGTATTTACTGGGCGCCATGTATGAGGAAGGTTGGGTCAATGGGCGGGATTTCGTTGAGGCCTATAAATGGTACACGCTGGCCTTGCCCGGTCGTGATGCGGCCATCGCCCTGAACCCGCTTTACGATCCCCGCCGGGCGTTGGACCGTTTGATCCCGCGCATGACCAAATTTCAAATCCGCCGGGCCAAACAGGCGATCAAGGACTGGCGGTTCGACAATGAAGACCCGTTCGATAACTGATCGGTATTGACGCGCCCTGCCAAGTCAACCAACATCGCGCCTTGACAAATGCAGGAGCGAAAGATGCCCATCAAAGCCGTCACTTTCGACCTTTGGGACACCATTGTTGACGATGATTCCGACGAAGCCAAACGCTCCGCCCAAGGCCTCAGAAGCAAGTATGACGAACGCCGCCATTTAGTCTGGCAGGCCCTGAACGACCATCGGCAAACGGACTTGGCGACCGTCAACCTGGCCTTCGACGTGGCCGACGCCGCCTTCAACAATGTCTGGAAAAGCCATTTCATCAACTGGACGGTGGCCGAACGGATCGATGTTATCCTCGAAGGGCTGGGCCGGGAGTTGCCTGCCGACCGGTGGCAATCGGTGATCGATGATCTCGGCCGCATGGAAGTCGATATCTATCCCGATGCCATCCCCGGCATCAAGAATGCCCTCGAAAATCTGGCCGGGCGCTACAAGCTGGCCGTTGTCTCGGACGCCATCGTCACACCGGGCACGGGCCTGCGCGATTTGCTCGCGGCGCACGACCTGAAGCAATACTTTTCAGCCTTTGCCTTCTCCGATGAAGTAGGCCATTCCAAGCCGCACCGGTCGATGTTCGATAGCGCCGCTGAGCAATTGGGCGTTGCGTTGGAAGAGATGGTGCATATTGGTGACCGGGACCACAACGATGTTAAAGGCCCGCACGCCCTGGGCATGAAAGCGATCCTGTTCACGGCGACCCGACCCGATGACAGGGACATCACCACGGCGGACGCAATATGTAATCATCACAAAGACCTGGCCGGTATTATTGACGGCTTGAATCAGGGGTCGATGGCATGAGTGATCGACTGAAATTCCTTATTATTGATGGCTACGTTAAGGCATCGCGTGAACAATTGGCGGCGGGCGGAGCCTCGAGCGCGGGTCATCTGTACACGGACATGCTGCGCCGTTACGCGCCCGGTGCGCACTGCGATATTGTTTATCCATCCGATCCGGGAACGGCCTTGCCCAGTGGCACCGCCCTGACCGATTACGATGGCATCGCCTGGACCGGGTGCAGCTTGACCGCCTATGACGACAGCCCGGAAGTGCGCAACCAGATCGACTTTTGCCGGGCCGGGTTCGCCGCCCAGGTGCCCAGTTTCGGCAGTTGCTGGGCGGCCCAGATCGCCGTGGTCGCCGCCGGGGGCACGGTTCAGGCCAACCCCAGGGGCCGGGAAATGGGTTTTGCCCGCAAGATCAGCCTGACCCCGGAAGGCCGCGCCCATGCCATGTACGCGGAAAAAAGCTCGACCTTCGACGCCTTCATCAGCCATGTCGACGAAATCACCCACTTGCCGCCCGGCGCCTCGATGTTGGCGTCGAACGCCTTTACCCATGTTCAGGCCGTATCGGTGGTCTATCAGGGTGGGGTGTTCTGGTCGCCCCAGTATCATCCGGAATATGATCTGCATGAAATGGCCCGCCTGACCTGGTGCCGGCTGGATATTCTGACCAAGCTTGGTTTCTTCCGGGACCGGCAAGACGGCGAGGCCTATGTGAACTTGCTGGAAACCCTGCACCAGGACCCATCCCGCACTGATATCGCCTGGAAGCTGGGCATCGACGATGACGTGATGAATGTTGATATTCGCCAGTTGGAAGTGAAAAACTGGATCGAAAAGCTGGTCATTCCATCGCTCAACCGCTGACCAGAATTTCCGTTCCTGCTTCGCTCATCATGTCCCGGTAGTGTTCGGGGGGTGAAATATTGGTGATCAGGGTGGTAATGCGTTCAAACCCGCAGACCCGAACCACGCCGCGACGGCCAAACTTGCTGTGGTCGGCGACGACGATGCTTTTTTCCGCCCGGCCGATAATGGCGCGGGACAATTCCGCTTCGTTCAGGTGGTAATCCATCAGGCCATCGTCGCCGTCGATGGCGCCGATAGAAATAATCGACAGGCGAACCCGGAATTGGCGGATGAATTCCGCCGCCGACTGACCCAGCGACGCCCCATCGTCGGCTCGCAGCTCGCCCCCGGCCATATACACCCGGTTGCCGCGCCGGGTCGCCAGGGTGCGGGCAATATCGGCGGAATTGGGGACGATCAGCAAGTTCCGGGGATTGAGCAGGGCGCGGGCCACATAGGCCGTGGTGCTGCCCGTATCGAGCATAATCGAATCCCCATCCTGAACCTGGGTGGCCGCCATTTGGGCAATGGCTTGCTTGGCCGCCGGGTTTTCCGCCAGGCGCTGGCGAAAACCCGGTTCTTCGAACGGGTTGGGCTGGGTCGCCCCGCCATGGGTGCGCCGGACCATGCCGGAATCCGACAGGGATTTGATGTCGCGGCGAATAGTTTCCCCCGACACCGATAATTTTTGGGCCAGGTCGGTGACCGAAACGCTGCCATGCCGGGCCAGTGCCTGCAATATTTTCGTCTGACGATCCGTTTGTTTCATGGCGGCTCCTCCGCTGTCTTGATAATGTGGAATAAGTTGGAAATCCACAATAATATTATGATTTCGTGTTGATTTACTTTGGTGCAAGGCGGAAAATAGGGGGCCTAATAATATCGAAACAGGGGAGGAACGATCATGAACAGAACATTGCGCGCGGTCGCGGCATCGCTTTCTTTGGCTCTGGCGCTGGCTTTCACGGGAACCGCCAATGCGGCGGTTGAATCCAAGGATCCGATCAAGCTGACCATCCACGACTGGACCGGCCAGTACGTGACCACCCATATCATGGGGGAAGTGTTGAAAAAGGCCGGATACAACATCGAATATGTACAGGCCGATTACATCGCCCAGTTTGCCGGGCTGGAATCCGGCGATCTGCATGTGGCCATGGAAATGTGGGAAACCACGGGCAAAGATGCCATGAACGCTTCGCTAAAGACCGGCAAGACCGTCGATCTGGGTGAAACCGGCATGGATGCCAAGGAAGAATGGTGGTATCCGCTGTACATGAAAGAAAGGTGCCCCGGTCTGCCCGACTGGAAGGCCCTGAATAAATGCGCCAAGGCTTTTTCGACGCCGGAAACCGCCCCCAAGGGGCGCTATCTTGGTGGCCCCGTCACCTGGGGCGGCTATGACGACGAACGGGTCGAGGCCCTGGGCCTGGATTTCGAAGTGGTCCACGCCGGCACCGACGCCGCCTTGTTCGCCGAATTGCAATCGGCTTATGATCGTAAAGCGCCTATCTTGTTGTGGATTTACGCGCCCCATTGGGCGGTGGCCAAATTCAAGGGTGAATGGGTCGAATTTCCGACCTACACGGACGCCTGTTACAGCGATCCCAAATGGGGCATAAACAAGGACATGGCCTATGATTGCGGCAAGCCGTTTGGCTGGATCAAGAAAGTCGGCTGGAAAGGCGGCGAAAAGAAATGGCCCGGTGCTTACAAGGCGATCCGCAATTTCAAAATCGACAATGATGAAATGAGCGCCATGATCGTTAAAATCGATCTGGACGGCAAGAAGCTGGACGCCGTGGTCGATGAATGGATGAACAATAACAAGAGCCGCTGGCAGGCCTGGATCAAGTAGAGTCCTCAAACGTTGTTCAACCTGGTGGCCGGGCCGAGGATCGGTTCGGCCACCGCTAGTGGATAGAATTTAACATATGGCACCCATACGACGGCTTCTCAAGTTCATCCGGAAAGGCGCTCGATACGCCGTGATGCCCTGCATCACAAGAGTC